>JBCDCH010000095.1 GCA_039182125.1 Planctomycetota bacterium | reverse complement strand
GATGGTGGAGCCTTCCTTGGACATGGTGACGAAGACTTCGCCGGGCTGGCCGTCCTCGTAGAGGCCGGCGGTGATGTAGCCCTCGTGGCCGCCGACATCGAACTTGTGCGTGACGGCCTGGCGGGTGTCGGGCAGGCGGCGACGCAGCGGACGGTGCACCACGCGCTCGACGATCTTCTCGATGACGCGGGCGGCTTCCGGGGCATCCTCGAGGTTGGAGACCTCGGCGACGTCGGCGGCGACTTCTTCCCGGGCGGCTTCGATGTTCTCGTCGGACTCCTCGTCGTCGATGTCCTCGTCGGACTTGATGTTGAGGGGTTGGCTGAGTTTGGAGCCGTCGCGGTAGAGGGCGTTGGCCTTGAGGCCGAGCTTCCAGCTGAGTTCGTAGCAGTCCTGGATCTGGTCGACGGTGGCCTCGTTGGGGAGGTTGATGGTCTTGGAGATCGCGCCGGAGATGAACGGCTGGGCGGCGGCCATCATGCGGATGTGGCCGGTGGCGGCGATGTAGCGGGTGCCGTGCTTGCCACACTTGTTGGCACAGTCGAACACGGGGTAGTGCTCGGCCTTGAGGTGGGGCGCGCCCTCGACGGTGCCGCGACCGCAGACGTGGTCGTTGGCTTCGTCGATCTGCTTCTTGGTGAAGCCGAGGTGACGCAGGAGGTTGAACGACGGGTCGGACTTTTGGTCCTCGGTGACGCCGAGCTTTTCGAGGGTTTCGGGCTTGAGCGACCACGGCGAGAAGGCGAAGCCGAGCTCGAACATGGCGGGCAGGGAAGCCTCGATGGCGTCGAGGTCGGCGGGGGTGAAGCAGAACTCGGTGAGCGATTCGCGGTTGATCGCGGGCGAGTCGTCGAGGGTGAGCGTGCCCATGACATAGCGGAGGATGTCGCGGATCTGTTCGTCGGCGTAGCCGAGGTTGCGCAGGGCGGGTCGGAGGGACTGGTTCGCGATCTTGAAGTACCCGCCGCCGGCGAGCTTCTTGAACTTGACCAGTGCGAAGTCGGGCTCGACGCCGGTGGTGTCGCAGTCCATGAGCAGGCCGATGGTGCCGGTGGGGGCGATGACGGTGGCCTGTGCGTTGCGGTAGCCGTGGGCTTCGCCGCCGACGAGGGCACGGTCCCAGCAGTCGCGGGCCGCGGCGAGGAGCTTGCGCGAGAGCAGCGGGTGCTGATCGCCGAACTGCAACGCGTCGATGCCGACCGGCGGGACGTCGAGGCCCTCGAAGTCGCCCAGATCCTTGAACGCGAGATCGTTCGACGCGTCGTAGGCGGCGCGGCGATGGTTGCGCATCACGCGGAGCATGTTCTCCTTGTTCTGCGGGTACTTCTCGAAGGGCCCGAGCTCGCCGGCCATCTCGGCCGACGCGGCGTAGGACTCGCCGGTGAGGATCGCGGTGAGCGCCCCGCAGACCGCGCGGCCTTCCTCGCTGTCATACGGAATGCCGGCTTGCATGAGCATCGCGCCGAGGTTGGCGTAGCCCAGACCGAGCGTGCGGTACTGGTAGCTCTGGCGGGCGATGGCTTCGGAGGGGAAGCTGGCCATGAGCACGGAGATTTCGAGGACGATCGTCCACAGGCGGGTGCCGTGCTTGAACGCGTCGATGTCGAAAGTGCCGGTCTCGGCGTCGTAGAAGGTCAGCACATTCAGCGACGCGAGGTTGCAGGCGGTGTCGTCGAGGAACATGTACTCGCTGCAGTTGTGCACCGTGATGCCCGCGGCGACGAAGCTGGAGGTGTTGGGCTCGGTGAGGTCGAAGACCTGCTGGAAGCCCAGCGGCTCGAGGCCGTCGACGCGGTCCCAGTTTTCCGAATCTTCGTAAGCGTGGTCGGCGGCGTTGGTGAGGTCGTTGCACTTCATGCCGGGCAGGCAGCCGACGTGCTCGACGAACCGGCCGAGCGAGCCGGGGTCGATGCGCAGACCGGTGGCGGCGGCGCGGGTGGCCTTGACCTGGCGGCGCTGCGTGGCGGTACCGCCGAGGAGCGTGGACTTGATGCCGAAGCCGAGCAGGAGGGTTTGGATGTCACCGAGCAGCGCCGGGCCGTGGCCGTGGAGTTCGACGCTGTCGTTGATGACGGCGTCGGCGGTGAACAGGCCGCGGAGCAGGTGCTTCTGCGCGGCGAGGCCGGCGGTGAAGGCTTCCTCGGAGAAGTGCAGGCGACGGTCCTCGTCGCACTTCACGAAGCCGCCGAAGCGGGAGAGCATGCGGTTGTCGGCGAAGCCGGGGTTGTGGTCGGCTTCGGTCTCGACTTCCGCGGTTTGCGTGCCGTCGGTGGTGACGAGCTGGCGCTTGCGCGACTTGCTCGGGCGCGGTGCCCAGTGGGCGTCGATGTACGCGGTGAGCTTCTGCTGGACCTCGGCGTCGTCGCAGGTGCGGTCCAGGTGCAGTGCGGCGATGTCGTCGTTGGCCTCGGAGAGGAACATGCCGACGAGTTGGAACAGCTCCGGCTCGGCCGGCTCGCCGACCTTGGCCACGGCGCTGTGCGTCGCGGGGAGTTTCACTTCGTCGTCCCGCGTGAGGTGTTGGGCCTCGACCCAGCTGCGGGATTTGGTCCAGACCTTGTGGTCGGCGGTGAGCTTGATGGAGTAGCCGCCCTCGGTAAAGAGCTCGAAGACCTCGCGGCTGCCGGTGGGGAACGCGCCCTCGGTGACGTGGACTTCCTGCTTGTCGAGGTTGGTGATGACGCGCGACGGCAGGTGGATCATCTGGTCGATGCGCCGCCAGATGCCGCCGGGGGTGAGCACGCGAGTGTCGCCGGTGACGCACGGGTTGGACGCGTTGATCCGACCGCCCTCGGGGCAGGTGTGCCACTGGTTGATCGTGGTGTCGTACTGGACGCCCGGGTCGGCACAGCGCCACGCGGCAAAGCTGATCTGCTCCCACAGGTCGCGGGCCTTGACGGTCTTGTGCGCCTCGCCGTCGGTGCGGCGGTAGAGCGTCCAGTCGCCGTCGTCTTCGAGGGCTTTGAAGAAGCTGTTGGGGATGCGGACGGAGTTGTTGGAGTTCTGGCCGGAGACGGTTTGGTAGGACTCGCCGTTGAAGTCGTAATCGAGCTTGAGCCCGAGCTTCTTGGCTAGGTCACGCTGGTCTTCGGGCAAGACTTTCAGGCCTTCGACCAATGCGGCGACCTTGAGCTCCTCGCGGACCTTCCACGTGACGAACGACTCGATGTCCGGGTGGTCGAGGTCGAGGCAGACCATCTTGGCCGCGCGGCGGGTGGTGCCGCCGGACTTGATCGCACCGGCGGCGCGGTCGCCGATCTTGAGGAACGACATCAGCCCGCTCGACTTGCCACCGCCGGACAACGGCTCATCCTCGCCGCGGACGTTGCTGAAGTTCGTGCCCGTCCCGCTGCCGTACTTGAACAGGCGCGCCTCGCGCGTCCACAGGTCCATGATCCCGCCGGCGTTCACCAGGTCATCACCGACCGACTGGATAAAGCAGGCGTGCGGCTGCGGGTGTTCGTAGGCGTTCGACGAGGTCTGCAGCTTGCCGGTCTTCGGGTCACAGTAGAAGTGCCCTTGCGCCGGGCCGGTGATGCCGTAGGACTGGTGCAGTCCGGTGTTGAACCACTGCGGACTGTTCGGCGCGGTCTGCTGGTGCAAGAGCATGTGACAGACTTCGTCGTAGAACGCCTGGGCGTCTTCGGTCGAGTCGAAGTAGCCGTGCGTTTCGCCCCAATGCCGCCAGCAGCCGGCGAGGCGATCGATGACCTGCTTGGCCGAGCGTTCCGGCCCCTTGGAGCCATCGGGCTGCGGAACGCCGGCCTTGCGGAAGTACTTGCTGACCATGATGTCGGTCGCAAGCTGACTCCACGCCTTGGGGATCTCCGCGTCGTTCATCTCGAACACGACGCTCCCGTCGGGGTTGCTGATTTTGCTGGTGCGTTTCTCGTACTCGACAGTGGAGAAAACGTCCTTGCCAGCTTCGGTGAATCGACGGGTGATCTTCATGGGAATGGAACCAGGTATGAGGTATGCGATGCGGGTATGAAGTATGGACCGATTATGAAAGTTCAGGGTGCCAGCGAACCTCGGCGGATGCGGCGTGTTTCGTTGAGTTCGGGCTGATCGAGGTAGATCAGGTAGCGGGTGTCGGGGTTGCCGCGGACGGTGCCACGGGTCTCGCCGATGCGGATGAGTGCTTCAGAGACGACGATGAGATCGCCGGTGTTGACGGGGGCTTCGAGCAGGACGTTGCCGTTGCTGCCATCGACGATGCGAGCGACGGCGGAGCCGTTCACTTGCCAAACGAGTGGCGGGGTGCCGATGGCGACGGGACGATTCGCTTTCGCCGTCTCCGGCAACCGCGAGTCATCGAGCGGCTGATTCCAGGAGAGTTGCGTGGCGGGCGTGGGGCGCTTCCGGAATTCTTCATGTGGTGCGTTTGGGGAATTGCTATTTTGGCAGCCAGGCAATGCACTAACCACAAGGGCTAAAACTACACCGTGACCGGCTTTGGGCGTGCTGGGCATTACGCTGCCACCCCATTGGAATGGCGAAGCCATGAGCCACGCCATGAGATGTAAGATTCAGGGAGGTTTCCAGAGTGGTCATCAATCTCCGGGTGCCGATATCGTACAACAAGTCCGTTTCTCCAAGCAGTTCGCCAGTTTCTTCTCCATGTTGCGATCTCGGAATTTAAGGTTGGCGTGACAGCGTCCTGTCGAAATGACTCATAGCCAAGACGTGTCATCTGATCTTGATCAAGAAAAATATCGATCGTGGGATCCAGCCTGCGAAGACAGGCTGCAAATTGAATATCTTCATATGTTCCACCTGAGATCAGATGGCGGTCATAAGAGCGATATGCTAAAATGGCAGCTCTTTGGTATTGGCCATTGCACGACATGCGAAAGGCTTTGCTCCAAACACTGCGTCGAAGCTGTGCTCCAACAAGGAGGCTGTGTTGCCTCCAGCCGCACATTGCGGTGCCGAATTCTTCGGCCAACATAAATTCGAGGCACGCAGATCGATTTGCGTTCGTGCTATTGAAGTAAATTTCGGCGATACGAAAGTCTAACAGCTCGCGGTGTTGATCGATTTTGGCAGGATCAATGATATTGTGCTTCCATTCACGCATTTGTTATTCCTCTAGCAAAAATTAGATTCAATCCACCTTCGGCAGGGTCAGCCCCGCCTGGTCCTGGTACTTGCCGCGCTTGTCGGCGTAGCTGGTGGCACACACGCGGTCGGCTTTGATGAAGAGCATCTGGGCGATGCCTTCGTTGGCGTAGACCTTGGCGGGTAGGGGGGTGGTGTTGGAGATTTCGAGCGTGACCTTGCCGCGCCACTCGGGTTCGAGGGGGGTGACGTTCACGATCAGGCCGCAGCGGGCGTAGGTGCTTTTGCCGACGCAGATGGCCAGCACGTCGCGCGGGATGTCCATGACCTCCACAGTCTCGGCCAGTGCGAACGAGTTGGGCGGGATGATGACGTGGTCCTTGCCGACTTTGTCGGTGTCGATGGTGACGAACATGTCGTCGCCGAAGCTTTTTGGATCGACGACGGCCTGCCCGCCGTGGGGGGCGACGTTGGTGAAGACCTTGAAAAGCGAGCCGACGCGGACGTCGTAGCCGTAGGAGCTGACGCCGTAGCTGACGGAGCCGGGACGTTTCTCGGCGTCGGCGAACGGCTCAATGCCGATCAGTTCACGAATCTGGGTATCACAAAGAATGGCCATGGTGGGTCGGGCGGAAGGAAGGGGGGCGGGGGAAGAAGGCGCACTTACGTTGCCGACGGCGTGTTTCACCGTTGAACGAGACGAGAGGTTGTTTGTCATCCGCTGACGTGAGCCCCAGCCCTCATGGCGGGGTTTCGGCGTGTCGCCGGCTGCGGGACCGTGTCTCGAAGCCGACCGACGATCAACCAGCGAATGACCCGGGCAAAGCCCCGATCATCATCCGAACAAAACCGAAACGCAAGGGCAATCTTCCTTGTCCGGGCGTTCGGTTGTCGCCGACGGTGGCGAGGTCTGACTCGCGTATCGGCCTGGTTGCGTCGCGTTCTTGAGGGTAACACCACATGTGGTGCCACTTCAACCCATTTCACCTAAATCTTGGCACTACATGTGGGGGTGCGGCGCGCAAGCGCAAGATGTCGGGAAGGTTACGTTACGGCTAACAGACGGTTGCTCGAACACCGATTTCCGCCGCCGTCGGGTTGTCCACAAGGCGTCACCCGGCAGGCGGTGCAAAGACGTCTCAGGCAAGGCGCGAACGGTCGCATCCGGGGTCGAAATTTGCCGGTTTCGACGCAACTTTCAGTCCTGCGCCGTGTCCTTTAAGAACAGCCCCCGACGACCGTCGTTTCGACGGACGAAAAGGTGCCGCGGAACTTCCCTTTTCCGTCGAAGCCGATCGTGCGATAAAGTATGAGTAACGCCCTCTGGCGAACGACTGCCACCCGAACCGTAAGACGATGAACAGCCCAACGACCCCCGCCGTACGTCCAGCCCGCAACCGCATTCGTTTTGCCGCCATTGCCGTGGCCGCGTTTTCGGTGGTCGGGGTGTTGGCCCCGGCGGCCGACGCCCAGCTCCGCGTGGACAACAGTCGCATCACCGATGCCAACCCCCGCGTCGGTGATGGCGGTTTCAACGGCCGGCTCACCAATCCGTTCGACAACCGCTTGGCCAACGATCTGGTTGTCGGCAATGTCACCGGTGGTCGGCTGTTTCAAGGGTTTGTCGCGTTCAGCGATGAGCGCGGTTTCCGCGCTTCGACCACTGCCTTGGTGTCCGACTTCACCCGTGACAGCACCGGCGTGACGACCGGCGGCATCGTGACCAACAACTCGAACGATGTGAGGCGGTTCTTCGGCGAAGTCGAGGCTGTCAACGCGCCGCCGGAGTTCGTCCGTCAGCCCGGCGTGGCCGGTTTCGTTCCGCAGACCATCGGGGCCGTTCGTGAGCGTGGAGACCGCCGGCTGGGCGTGATCGATACGCTCGATCGTCGGCTAACTATCGATGAACTGCCCGAAGTAATGGGCGTCGATCCGGCGGTCCTGCGTCAGTTTGCCGAGGAGGACGCGCTCGACAGCCGCTTCGGAGAAGACGGTCTTGAGGGAGGGCTCACTCCCGACGGCTCGGCACCGCTCGGCACCGCGCAGGAAAACGAACTGCTCTCGGACTTCACGTTCCTGCGTGACCGATCGTTTGGCGGACTGGACGAAGCGACGATCCAAGGCATCGCCGACGAACTCAATCCCCGCGGTGCCGGTGAGGGCGAAGACGCCGAAGGCGACGCGCAGGACACGCCGTTTGGCCAAGGCGACAACGGCCCGCTCGATTCCAACGCGCCCCTCGAATCCAACCAGCCGCTCGACGGCGGGGCGTTCGAGTCCAACCAGCCGCTGGGCAGCAACCGTGCCTTGGGCAACAACGTCTCCCCGTTTGCGTCCGATTCACAGTTTGCCCAGATGAGCGCCCGGCTCGAGGCGTTCAACGCAGAACGCCGCGCGACCAACGCCGCGCCGGCCGACGGGACCGACGAAGCCGAGGACGAAACGCCGGCAGCCCCGGTGATGCCGGGCGGAAACCTCGAACCGGTCAATCCGGAGAATGCCCCGGTAGTTCCTGACAACCTCCTGAACCGACCGGTCCGCGTGCGGGACCTGGGTGCGGGTGTGCAGGGCACGCCGATCGCCCCGCTGTTCGCGACGGCCGAGACGGCGATGAAGGACGGCCGGTTCGCCGACGCTGCTGAGAACTATCGCGCCATCGAACGGGTTGATCCGCAGAACGCGCTGGCGACCTTCGGCCGCGCGACCGCGGAGATGGCCGGGGGGTACTACGGCCGGTCGGCGAACACCTATCGCGCCGTCTTCCTTCGCGAGCCCGCGCTGCTCATGGCCCAGTACGACATGCCGGCCCTCGTCGGCGAGCAGCGCCTCGACGCGGTCATGGATGATCTCAGGAGCATCATCAACGAAGACGAACGCGCGGCGGCCCCGGCGTTGTTGATGGCGATCATCCATCACAACCAGGGCGAGTCCCGCCTGGCCGCTGGCTTCCTCGACCTCACTCAGCGCCGCGGCGGCGACGAAGTCCTCGTCGACACGCTCCGTCAGGCATGGAACCTGCCGACGATGGACTTCGAGAAGTAGGGCCTGCTTTCGGCACGTCGCTATCCCGTGATTATCGACCCAACGCGCTGGGTGCGAGCGGCCGGAACCGAACGATGCGGTAAGGCGGCATGCTGTGATCGGCGCCGGCATTAAGCCAAGGGTGGCGATGAAGTTGGTTCACCGTGACATAGAAAAAGCCATCCGGGCCATAGCTCATACCGTCGGGCCATGGCAGCATGTTCGGGTCGACGATGAGTTGTTCGTAGGTGCCATCGGGCTTGAGGACCCCAATCGCGCTGCCGGGCAGGTCCGTGATGTAGACATTGCCCGCAGTGTCGATACCGATCCCGTCACTCACGGGCTTGGGGCCGTGACGCTGGATGCGTTCGGCGAGTTGCTCATCCGTGAGAGTCGCGTCACCTAAGTCAGCCGTGGCGATGCGGAACACGCTGGTGCCTCGCATGGCACCGAAGTAAACCCATTGCCCGGCGGGGTCGATGGTGATCGGGTTGAGTCCAGGAACACGGTCGACAGGCTCGCCCGAAGGTGTGGCGGACGGGTTGAGGATTTGCGATCCGCCGGCGACGAATGATGTTTCAGCTTCGCCCTGGAGTAACGGGTGGGCTTCGAGACGACGCGAGACATTGCCTGTCGCGAGATCGAGCACCACGAAAGCAGGTCGCGAGGGATGGTCCGGTGTAGCGCCGGCCATGTCAGCGATGTAGACCTTGCGTTGTTGCGGATCGATGGCTAAGTCCTGCATGAAACTGTTGTCCACTGCAGCTGCGTCGAGCGGCCAGGTTCGGATCAATTTTTCGGCTTTGGTGTCCCATGCCACGAGCTTGGCACCGATGCCCGATGTGCCGTTGTCCAACACCCACAAGACGCCATCGGCATCGACCTCCACACCGATCACGGTGGTGAGGCCCTCGGCTTTGCGCTCGTTGGGCGGACTCGCCCACGCGGCGGACGGGTAGGCCCGTTGCCCGCCATTGGGCAGCAGTTCCACGAGATTAACCCGTCGCCCTTCAAGAGGGTGAATGCTTGCGAACAAACGGCCGTCTGGGCTGACGGCAACATTACCTGGTCGGTCGGCCATCTCGTGGACGACTTCAAGCTCCGCTGTTCGTGTGGTCGAAGCCGATACGGTCGCACCAACTGTTGCCGGGATCAAAGCCAACGCGCCCAATGCGGCCGTGGTTGGCCGAGCGTGATCGGTGAAACGAGCGGCAGTTGAGGTGCCTAGAGCAATGAGCCACAGCAGTGGTCCGAGAAAACCTTGTGACAATGGCTCGTAGCCTGGGAACAAAACGAACACGATGAATGCCACATCGAGCCCGCCGACGAGAATGACTTGTAGCCAGTAGCCGAGTCTGCTGTTACGCCAGTTCATCGTCAACGCGATCAAGATCGATGCGACGGAAACGACGACCATCGCCGCCGAACTCTGGAAGATACGGCCGTGCGCGACTGACGGTTCCATGCCTTGCAGTGGTGCAAGCGCGGACGGCAGGATGGCAAAAGCCGCAACCAGATGCAGCACTGCCCAAAGGATGTAGGACACCGCGCCAACGCGGGCGAGTTTCAGTGAGGTGAGACCAGTTATCGTGGCGGTGATTGGGATGTGGGTCGTGGTCACGTTGTTTCCTAGACTGAACGGTCAAGAATGGTGTAGAGTTACACTTGCCGGCATCGGCCGACAAGTTCAGGATCGAAGTAACGAAAGAAGCCCGCGGGCGGCGCCAGTGGGAAGCTGAGTGTCACCCGCGACGCGGCCGACTAGAGCGATGCCCTGAGCGGTGCAAACAATGAGACGAGCTAGATTGTTGGTGTTGGTGTCCGCGGGCAACTCTCCGGCCTGAACCGCACGTGTTAGAGCCTTGGCCCAGATCTCTCGTGTACGTTCGAGGTGACCCCGGAGGAGTTGACTCATCTCGGGGTCATCCGGCCCGAAATCAGCCACGCTGTTACCGACCCCGCACCCGAGGCTGTGGGGACGGCCGTGCTGTTTGGCAAACCAATCAAGCGCGGCGCATATGTTTTTGAGCGGTGATCCTGACTGGTCGAGTTTTGCCTTCAGTTCTTCCAGATCAGAAGACGCATATTTCTCGATGGCCTGAATGAACAGTGCTCGTTTGTTGCCGAACGTGTCGTACATGCTCTTTCGGCCGATGCCCATTGCCTCGACCAATTCAGCAAGCCCGGCTGCCTCGAACCCTCGAGCGCGAAACACATGCATCGCAGCAACGAGCGCCTCGTCAGGATCAAACTGCTTGACCGGTCCGCGTCGCACGGCTTGAGATTACGCTAATTTGACCGATCGGTCAATAATCTTCCGCAAAGCGTTATGCCGCCTGCGTTCGATTCGGACATCAGCCAAGCTCGGCCATCTTTGGATGCCTATGCAGCTTCGTGGTCGGCGGCGCGTTCGGCGGCGGTTTGCTTTTCGATTTGCTCGGCCATGCGGAGCATTTCTTCGTGTTGTTGGTCGCGGTACAGAACGCGGCCGGGGACGCGCATCTGGAAGTGATCCGTCGCGCCGAGTTCCTTGCGGTCGAGCGTCTCGAGCTTTTCGAGGTACTTCATCACGGTGCTGACCACGGTCGCGTGACTCCACGTCAATGGGCTGACCGACAGCGGGGCGTTGGAGTAAGGATCGACCTGCTCGGCAAGGCAGCCCGACGGACGGGCGTGGTTGGCGACCCATTCGAAGATGTGATGGATCTTCTGCAGGTCTTCCTTCGATTGGGCGAGCGAGATTTGATGGTCGGCGAGCCAGAGCGTGCATATGAACCACGGGTTGCCCGGCACGTTCTCAATGTCGGTCGAGACGCGGTGGTAGTAGTCGTCCTCATAGCGCGCGACGCCGCCGACGTCGGTTTTGACCCACAAACGGTTGGCGACGGCGTCCATTGTTTTTTGCACCCGCTCGTCGCTCGGGTCGAACAGGTGGAACTTGCCAACAGCCCACAGTGAGGCGTCGATGTTTTCGTCGATCTCGTAGATGTCCTCGGTCTTCACGTCACGGGTGACGACGCGGCCGTTGACGTTTTCGGTCAACTCGTGCGGCGGGGTCGGGTTGTCGAGCGGTACGAGTCGGCGGACGAAGCGACCCAGCCGGTCCGACCAGAGATGCTTGGCCGAGGCCTCGCGGATCTCGTCGGCGGCGTTTTGGTACTTCTGGGCGCGGTCGAACTCGCCAAAGCACTTGGCAAAGTCGGCCGCCGCCGTGAGGCCTGCGTACACCGACGCCACGGTCCATGCATGCACGCCCCAACGCTCTTCCCAAAGGTCATAGGAAGGCTTGGGCAGACCTGTTCGTTCCTCGCGGTACGCGCACATCCATTCCGCCGCAGGGATGACCACGTCGATCCACATCGGCCGCATGAACTCAAGGTCGCGGTACCGGAAGTAGTGTCGCCACATCGCCCAGACGACCAGCGCGGTTTCGTCTTCCTGGATCGGCAGGGCGGGCTTACCGTCCTTGACCCACGGGTGCCAGCTGGAGGCGGGCGAGCCGTCGGGGTTGTACTTGTGCAGGAAGTAGCCGTGGTCGGTGATGGTCCGCTGGCAGAAACTGTAGAACTGGCGGGCCAGATCGGAGTACCCGGCGAGATCGAGCGAGTCGGCGACGAGCGCCCCGTCACGCGGCCACATGTACGAGTACGTGTCCCGCGCGAACTGCATGATGTCACTGTCGTTGGCGGCGATGATTGCGCCGTCGTTGTCGATCTGCGTGCGGACGACCAACAGCGAGCGATGGAACAGATCAATGACCTGGGAGGGCAGGTCGCCGAAGTTGATATTCGACCCGGCCGACCAAAGCCGCCAGTAGGAACTCGTTCGGTCGATGACGCGTTGCGGACCTTGTTTGATGAGCCACTTGTGCAACTCTTCGAGTTCCTCGCGGCTCTCGCCGGCGACGAGCGCCATGTAGAGCGTTTGTTCGCCCTTGGCCTTGACGCGGATGGAGCAGGCGACCGTGGAGTCGACCGCGCCCTGGGCGATGGCGTTCATGCCGAGTTTGCCGTCCTCGGCGTCACGCCATGTGCCCTCGGCGCCGCCAAAGCCGCTCGTGCCCGTGGCGTACTCGTCGACGCGCTGTTCGCCGTGGACGAAGAACGTCGTCATCAGGTAACGCTTGGCGCGGTAGTGGACGAGACTGCGCAGGTCCGGGTCGTAATAGGCGGTGTCGCCGATCTTGGTGCCGAACATGTTGAAGTCCTGCTGGTGCAGAATCTTCACCAGGCGGTCGGCGTCGGAGTCGTTGCGGACGGTGATCTTGCGGACGTACAGGTTGCGGTGGAAGTCGACACACCCGTTGATGTGCATGCCGAGCTTGAGTGCGGCGTTTCGCAGGTGCGTGTCGTAGGTGAGCGTTTGGTCGAGGTACTTTTGTTCGACCTTCCACGCCTCCTCGCTGGTCCAGGAGAGCTTGCCGCCGGTCCCGGCGACGGATTCTGCCCAGACGCCGAACCGGCACGCACCGGCGCCAGCGTGGTTCTCCTGTCCGACGTGCGGGTAGTAGAGGTCCCGCAACTGGTGGCGGTCGTCGAAGTTGATGAGCAGTGAGCCGTTACCGACGGGGATATCGCGTGGCATGGGGACGGGTCCGTAAATCGGGACGCCGGGCGGCGGGGGTGAGGCACGACCGCGGCGGGTTTCCGCTGTGCAGGGGCGTCGCTGCCGGCCTGCGGGTTGCACTTCCAGAACGTTGAAACCGGACGAAACGTTCGACCGGCCCAGCCGTTGGCCTCCGAGCCGCGGGCCAGATGGTATGGAGGTCAACCGCATCCGGCGGACAATCACCAGAATCGCCAAACGCGCGGTCGGCTCCTCGTGTCCAGATGTATCGGTCCGACCGTGGGGGTCGCTGAACGCCGACAAGGTAAGTCTCTGATTTATAAGACGTTACGCCACTTTATCTCAGCCGGATGCCGCTTGGCGTGATGTAAGCAGCCGTCGCAGCCAAAACTTCAAGGATTTGGGCTTGCTCATGTGTTGGCAGGCATTACCATTACAAGTGTGCGTAGGTGAAATGCCTTCCGCACAGGCCGCATTTGATGCGGTGCGTCGGTGATAGTCGGTGCAATGTGTACCGGTTTGACGGTGTTCCAGCGGGGGATGTCCCACCGATACCGTCCGACGCTAACAACCCAAAGCCTGCTCCGATTTTAGTGGATCGGGGCGACGGAGGCACCGATCCGTTCGGTGTGCCAGGCGAAAATGAACACTTCTCAACTGAGAAGGGAGAGATCGTTCGATGCAACCTAAAATGACTCTTGCCCTCGCGGCATGCGCCGCGCTCGGGCTCAGTGGGGCGGCTTTCGCAAGCCCCGTTCCTTGGTCCCAGCCCGACGGCAGCACGGCCAACTTCGACTATTCCGGGGGCCAGTCCGACAACGGACTTTTCGGCGACCCTATCGTCACTGACGAAGGCCTGATCTTCACGCCCGTCGGCTTCATTGCTTCCGCCACCGATGGCGGTGCTCAAGTCACCTCCGACCGACTTCAGGTCACGATCACCGCGCCCGACGGTCAGGACATTGACCAAATCTCTGTTACCGAACTCGGCGACTACGCGATCCTCGGATCCGGCAGCGTCTTCGCTTCGGGTGCGCTCTTCGCTGTCGGTGAGGGCTTGCCCTTGGCCGGTATCGCCGATGCGCTGGACGTCGACCCGGCCATGCCGATCCTCGTGGAGAGTTCCGGCCTCTACGAAGGCACCGCCACCCTGGAGTTCCCAGAAGGTATCACCGAAGTCACCCTAGTCTTCAACAACATTCTTCAGGCGGAAGCCGGCCCGAACAGCTCGGCCCTGATCCAGAAGAAGACCGCAGGCTTCGATATCGACATTGTCATTCCCGAGCCGGCCAGCGTTGGCCTCCTCGGCGTCGCCGGCCTCGGCCTGCTGCGTCGTCGCAACGGGTAAGACACTGTTCTCAATCGCCAGCGGGTCTTTGACCTGCAGAACGATCTAAGCATCGGGCGAACGCGACAACCGGCGAGGTAGGCCGGTGGTGGTTGCGCGGGCATCGCCGGTCGCGGTATTCCAGCCCAGAAAGGT
>JBCDCH010000094.1 GCA_039182125.1 Planctomycetota bacterium | reverse complement strand
CTTCCAGTCGCCGGTGTGAATGATCCGTCCTGCAGGTGTATCGATGATCAGGGACATCGGCTCCGGGATGGAATGGTTCACCGGCACGGCCTCAATTGAGAACGGACCGATTTCAAATTGATCACCGGCCTTGTAAATGGTCACCGGGACTTCCTCGGCCGACCGCTCATAGGCCCGTTTGGCTTCCATCATTCCTGCCGTAAATGGCGTGACATAGACTGGCGCACCAAGGTAAGGCCACAGGCTGGCGAGCGCTCCGTAGTGATCCTCATGGGCATGGGTGATGACGATCGCCTTGAGATCGATTTTCTCATCATCGATGAAGCGTATTTCCGGAAAGACCAGATCAACGCCTGGCAATTCCGGTCCTGGAAACGTCACCCCGCAATCGACGATGATCCACTCGCGATGGCGCAAAGAGAAAGCCGACGGGAAATCGTCGGCCTGCCAAGTGGGCGCACCAGGATTCGAACCTGGGACCTCACCCTTATCAGGGGTGCGCTCTAACCAACTGAGCTATGCGCCCTACGCATTAGCGTTAGGACGCGGCAGTCTAGGCGTTGTCGGGGACGGGTCAAACCGAGTGTTGACGTGGCTGATCGCGTTTCGCACGATCCGTGCATGGCCGATTCCGAGAAGCGCTTTGCCGTGGTTCTGCTCACTGCTCCGCCGATCCATGGGGGTGATCCGGGCGGGGCTTATGTCAAGGTGGCCGAGCGCGAACCGATCCTGCGGTGCGTGGAGATGTTCGTCACCCGGCCGATGACCCAGCAGATGCTCGCGATCATCCGGGCGTCGGACAAGGAGGACGTGAACCTCAAGTTCCAGGCCCACCTTTCGTTCAGCGGTGTGAAGACGGTCGTCGGCGGCGACAAGTGGCACGACCAGATCGCAGCCGCCGCCGAGCACATCAAGGACGACATCACCCACGTGATCGTTCACGACGCGGCCCGGCCGGCGGTGGCGTTCACCGATCTCGACGACCTGGAGGAAGCCGCCGGTAGCGCACCCGCGGTCGGTCTTGCGGCACCGGTGGCCGACGTCGTCGTCGAGTACGCCGATGGCAAGCCCGTCCGGTACCACGACCCCGCCGGCTATCGCCTACTCCTCACGCCCCAGGCGTTCACCCGCGCGGAGTTCGACGATCTGGCGAAAAGCAAGGTCGAAACCGCCGCCGAGAGGATCCGCCTGCTCGACGCCAATCCGCTCAACCAACGGGTCAACAACGCCAAGGACGCCAAGCGCGTTGCCGCCCTGCTCAAGCTACTGCCCCAACCCAAGCGTGAGGAAAACCTCGGCCCGTTCGGGGAAGCGCAGTGGTGAGCGGGGAATGATGTCAGCTGGAAAACTCATGACCGATTCCGCAACCGCCCGCCCTGCCCACTCACCGCTCGCTTCCGCCGTCGTCGGTCTCCAATGGGGCGACGAGGGTAAGGGTAAGGTCGTG
This sequence comes from Planctomycetota bacterium, assembly GCA_039182125.1. Lineage (NCBI taxonomy): Bacteria > Pseudomonadati > Planctomycetota > Planctomycetota bacterium. The sequence continues at coordinate 13,893 of JBCDCH010000094.1, read as the reverse complement.
GACGTGCTCACCGAACATGCCGACGTGGTGGCACGGTTCAACGGCGGTGCCAACGCGGTGCACTCGGTGCAGTTCAACGGCAAGAAGTTCGCCACGCACCTGTTGCCCGTTGGCGTGTTTCGCGAGGGTGTTCGCAACTACCTCGGCAATGGCGTGGTTATCGACGCCGACCAACTACTCAAGGAAGTCGACACGCTCACGAGTCAGGGCGTGCCGGTGACGGCGGACAATTTGCGTGTGTCTTACAAGGCCCACTTGGTCATGCCCTGGCACAAGGCCGAGGACGAGGCGCGCGAGACCACGGGCGAAGGCTCGTCCATCGGCACCACGAAGCGTGGCATCGGTCCGTGCTACGCCGACAAGGCCAAGCGCGTCACCGCCGTCCGCGTCGCCGACCTGCACGACCTCGATCGGCTCATGCCCCGGCTCGACGCGATCTGCGAAGAACGCAACGCCATGCTCAACGTACTCGGAGGGCAACGGGTCGACCTGATCAAGGTCAAGGAACACGTCCGTAACGCGGCGGAGAAGCTCGGGCCCTTCGTCGATGACGTTGGTCGGCTGCTGCTTGATGATTTCGCAGCCGGCCGACGCGTCGTGTTCGAGGGGGCCAACGCGACGATGCTCGACATCGACCACGGCACCTACCCGTTCGTCACCAGCAGCACGACGTCCAGCCTTGGCATCTTCACCGGCTGCGGCATCCCGCCCAAGCATGTCGGCGATCTCATCGGCGTGCTCAAGGCCTACACCACGCGCGTCGGCGGAGGGCCGATGCCGACCGAACTGTTCGACGAGATCGGCAGTGCCATCCGCGAGGAAGGTCGCGAGTTCGGCACCACGACCGGTCGGCCCCGCCGCGTCGGCTGGTTCGACGCCGTCGCCGCCCGCTACGCCGCCGAGCTTTCCGGCGTCACGTCCGTCGCGCTCACGCTACTCGACGTGCTAAGCATTTGCGATGAATTGAAGATCTGCACGAGCTACACCGTCGGCGGCGAAACGATGGAGCACTTCCGCACCGACATCGCCACGCTAAGCAACGCCGAGCCCGTGTACGAGACCCTCCCCGGCTGGAAGACCGACATCACCGCGGCCCGCAGCTTTGACGATCTTCCCCTGGCGGCGAAGGCCTATGTCCAACGCATCGAACAACTCGTCGGCATCGACGTGAAAATCATCGGCGTCGGTCCCGGTCGCGAGGCGACGCTAACGCGATAAGCGTCCCAGGCAAAGCAGCTTGGCTTGAAGGCCGTTCTGCAATAATCTATTCGGATGCGACGATCGGCATTTACGCTCGTGGAACTTCTTGTGGTCATCGGGATCATCGCTTTGTTGATCTCGATTCTGTTGCCTGTCTTGGGCAAAGCTCGGGAATCGGCGAATGCGACAAAGTGCCTCGCGCAGATGCGTGAAATCAACATAGCCTTGCACGCATTCGCGCTAGAAGACCCGGACCGGTTCTACCCGGCCAGCACGGGTCGACTCCGTGGGGTTTATGGCGATGACGACGCACCCACGCCGCCGCCGAGCGCGAGTGCCAGTCCCACCCAGCGACCTGGCTTACTCGCACAGACTTTCAACGTCCTCGCCAGCTCGACACTGCTTGCCTGTAGGGAATGCGCGTACCCGCCACGCCCACCCGTGCCGTCAGACGGCGCTGATCCAAGCGCTCCGCCACCTGTCGAGCCGCTTGACACGACGGGGAGTTGGCTTCAGCTGCTCGTCGCCCAAGGCCATCTTCCCGAGGACACGCTTGAGAACGCCGATCTCACGCGCTGCCCGGAAGACAACTCACCACAGTGGGACAACAACGACCGTTTCACAACGTACGGCCTCAATGGTTACTTCGCGCGAAACAACGACCCGTACCGCGGTATCCGCTTCAACCAAGTTCGCAACTCCAGCGAAGTCGTCCTGCTGGGCGAGATGGCGATAGACCGTGCGCAGGATCATTTCATGCCCGTTGCGTGGGGTGAACAAGTCTGGCGCGACGACGTCGATCGGGGCTGGATTGACAACCTTCGTTATTACGGCGAGGTCGATGACGATGGTGCCCCAGCCGTCATCGCCACCGAGATACATAACGGCAAGAGCCACTGGGCGTTCGCCGACGGCCATGTGAAAGCCGCCACACTTGACGAGCTATGGCAGCAGTCCGGTGCCGATGAGCCGACGGTCGACGCGTTCGACCCGCTACGCTGAACGGCTTGGGGTCGGTCACGGAATTATCATGGCGACCGGTTAGTGATCGTGATGATGATGAGCACTCGCCTGTTCTTCGGGGCCAACGTCGACACACTTCGGGAATGCGGCGAGGATCTTCTGGGCTTGGCCGAGTGTCGTATCCTGCGGCGCGGTCTTGGCGAACTCGACGGCGCGGGCCTTGAGTTGCTCGAACTGACGCGGGCTGGCCAGGTCAGGGCGGCGGTAGCTCTGCCAGTTGGGCACATCACGCTTGTAGGCGACCGCCATGCGTTGTGAGTTTTCGACGCGGCTACTGAGCGACGGGTGGCTCGAGAGAAACGCTTGGAAGCCCTGCACGTCATGGCCTTTCTCGACCATGTTGCGGAAGAACTCGCCGAAGTCATCGGGGTTGTAACCGGCACGGACATAAAACTCGAAGCCCAGCGCGTCGGCCTCGGCTTCGTCATCGCGGCCGAACTTCAGCCCGGCCACCTGCCCGACTGCCAACCCCGCCCCGCCGGCGATGCCCGCGTTTTGCAGGCGATTTTCCTCGTCACTGGCGATCGCCGCGACACCTGCGGCACCGGCGGCCAGCGCGAGCGACATGTACTGCCGCTGCATGCCGTTGCTCACATGCCGGCCGACGATGTGACCGAACTCGTGACCGACGACCGCCGCAAAGCCGTCCTCGGTGTTGCTCTGTTCGAGCAGGCCGGTGTAGAGGTAAACGTGCTTGCCGCCGGTGGTGAAGGCGTTGACCGTCGGGCTGTTGACCAGGTGGAAATGCACGTCCTCGAACATCCAGTCGTCGGCCCCCTCAAGTTCGCCGCTTCGGTGCATCTCGTACGCGGCGGCGACGATCCGATCGCCGATCGCCTGTGTGTAGCCGTCGAGCGTCGGATCGGTGATCACGGCGGGTTCGATGGTTCCGTGGACCTGCTCGGCCTGGGCGATCACGCTTCGATCCGAGACGCAACCGGCCGCGAACGGCACAAGGATGACGGCGATGAGTAGAAGCTTGCGCATGGTGGGTTTCCTCGACGGGGGTGAAGACACGTTACCGAACCGCAGGTCAGGCCGCGAACCGGCAACATTATCACCCCCGCGCCGGAACAACCGTCACCACCAAAGCAGGCTCAACCGGCTGCCGATGCTCTCAAAGCCCGACCGCTTAACACACGATCACCGGGCTTTACGAACGAGCGACAAGGCACAGGGCTGACGTCGTCCGGAGCAGCGGAGGAAATGACGATGGTGATGGAACTGTACATGGGCAAGCGGCCACAACCCGCGTCGCAACCCCGCCCCCAAGCAGCTTTTCCTTCACTGGTTTCGAACCCCGACGGAGACCCGAACATGGCCAACATCAGCGAACTACGCAGCATGGACATCATCGACGAAGCAGCCGATGAAAGCTTTGCCATGGCACCGACCCCGCAACGCGACGCGGCGGTGCCGTTGGGCTTCGATCGACGCCGCGACCGCCGGCACGACCTGGTCCAGCGTGGCGTTGAGGTCGAACGCTGGGACGGCTTCCGCCAGGCCGGCACGCCCCTCGGCTCGCTCGTGGACCTATCGGCCTCGGGCGTGCTCATCGAAGCCAACAGCAACGACATCCGCCCCGGCACGCACTTGCGTTTGCGGCTGCGACTACCGCAGGTCGCCGGCATCAGCCCGTTCGTCGATCCGAGCGAAGGCATGCAGCCGTCCAACGAGTGGACCGGCTGGATGGAAGTCGCGCGGGTCGTGGAGCGTGAAGACGGCACCAGCATGCTCGGCGGTCGGCTGCTCGACATGGAAGAACTCGACCGCGGCATGCTCAAGCTCTACCTGAGCATCCACCCGCTCGCGGCGTAACGGCTCACGACAATCGGGACATCTAACACGGATGCGACGGACCGCGGAGGACCGTCGCATCCGTGCGTTGATGCGCGGCCGGCCTACCTCAGCATCTGCCGACGCCACTCCGCTTCGAGGCCGACGTAGTCCACGCCGAACTCCGCCTGCAACACCGTTTCAAGGTCTTCCCCGGCCTTGAAGCGGTGGATGAGTCGCTGAAACGCCTTGGGATCCTGGCGGATGAGCATCTCGACGAGCGTGTGAGCCACGGGGTACTGCTCGAACTCGATCTTGGCCGATTCGTCGAACATCTTGGCGATCGGCCGACCGCTCTGGGCATACTCGCGGGCCCGTTCGTAGCTGCGCTGTCTCGGGAACAGCGCGTGTTCGACGGTCTCGGCGGTGCCTTCATTGAGCCAACTCGGAATGTAGCGGTTGCCGCGATAGCGGTGCATGAAGCCGTGCGTGAACTCGTGCGACAGCGTGGCGGCCCACCGATCCTCCGCCCGCTTGATCACTTCCCTGGTCGCATTGCCCCGCGAGTCACGGGGGTAGTCGGGCTTCCACATGACGAGCATGCCGCGCCCGTCGCTGTAGGAAATGAACAGCCCTGCCGCCGACTGGGATCGGGCACTCAAACCCGCTGTACGAGCCCACGCTTGGTACATCTCCTGCGTGTTGAACATGAAGATCGGCAGCTTGCCGGCGAGGACGTCTTCGTCGAGCGGCACCTCGAAGAGCTGACAGACCGCCGCATAAGCGGCTTCGAGATTGTGTGCCATGAAGGCGTGTTCGTCGGCCGGCCAGTCGGTGAACACCAGGCAGTGGTCGGTTTCGAACGTGCCTGCCTGCCAACCGATCTCCGTACGAAGCCGTTCAACGTCCTGCTTAACCGCCGCTGCCCAGCGTTCGACAAGTTCCGGCGGCACGGTCGTCGCGGTGGGCGGCTGCACCGGCGCGGTCGGCTCGGGCTGACCGAAGTCATCGGGCGTTCCCGCCGCCCCTTCGTCGTTCGACCCGACTTTAGCCATCGTGCCGGACGGCCGAGCTTTGATCGCGTCGACCGACGATGCCATCGCGTCGTTGATCTTCATGGCCCGCGCGAACGCGCTTTCGGCTTGTTTCTCCGCACCAACCGACCATCCGAACTCGCCGAGCGCCAACCATTGATCGGCGGTCTCGGGCGGCTCGATCCGCATGCGAGCCGTGAACGCGCTGCTCGGGGTCAGTTCGGTCCAGGCGATGGTTTTCTCACCACGGTTGGTTTGTAGCGTCAGCGACGTGTCGTCGTGTGAGACGACGTCGCCAACCACGGGCGTCGGCCGATCGCCGTCATTGAGGAACACCTGCACCCGCACCGCACCGACGGCGACGAGTAGAAAAGCGATAAGTGCGATGCCCCTGAGCATGCGGGAAGCTTAGCGAAACCGGTCCCGCCCCGCGCCGGAAAAACCACCGTCATCGGCAATACGGGTCGTAACCGTAGCTTTGCTCGTAGTAGTAACCGCCGCCGGAATAGTGATGGCGGCGTGGGGCTTGGTAGTGGATGTTACCGCCGCGCTGGCGAGAGCCTTCGTAATAGCCGTATTCATACGCCTCGGCCTCTCGGTACTGGCGTTCCCGGTCGTCCTGATACGCCCCGATCGCCCCGCCAGCGAGCCCGCCGACCAACGCGCCGAGCGCGGCACCCTCGCCGGCGTCGCCGCTCTGGTTGCCGATGATCGCTCCACCGATCGCGCCGAAGCCGGCACCGATCCCCGCCCCGCGAGCCGTGTAGCTTTCACAACCGACGCCCAAAGCCGCCACACCCAGCAGGCCCGCCATACCCAGTCGTTTGATGTCCATGCGGTGTAGACAGACCACCCGGAGCGGCGTTAGGAAAAGAACGCCCTCGGGCTTCAACCAAACTCTGCTTTCGGATCGCGCCTCATCAGCCCGCTGAGCACCTCCAGCACGTCGCGATCCTCGTACAGCACGGCGTAAATCCCGTGCGTGATCGGCATCTCGACGCCGTGTTTTTTCGACAACTCGTGGACAGCCTTGGTCGTGGGAACACCCTCGGCGACGCTTTCCATGTCATTGAGGATTTGCTTGATCGTCTGCCCTTTACCGATGCGTTCACCAACGGTGCGGTTGCGTCCTTCGGGGCTGATGCAGGTGACGATCAGATCGCCGACCCTGGCGAGGCCGGCGAAGGTCTCCGGGGCCGCGCCCATCGCAACGCCGAGACGTTCGATCTCGACGAGCCCACGTGTGACCAGCGCGGCCTTGGCGTTGTTGCCCGCCGCGAGGCCGTCAACGATCCCGGCGGCGAGTGCGATGACGTTTTTCGTCGCCCCCGCCAGTTCGACGCCGAGCAGGTCCGGGTTGGTGTACAGCCGCAACCATTCGGTGCCGAACGCGCTTTGCACCCGCGTCCGCAGATGCTCGGTACCGCCGGCGACAATCGCCGCACCGGGCAAGTAACGCGCCAACTCGCCGGCGATGTTCGGCCCGCTCATCACGAGCAGTTCGCGGTCGTCACCGAGCACGTCGCCGATGATCTGGGTCGGCCGGAGATGCGTGGCAATCTCGATGCCTTTCGCACAGCTCATTACGGGCACGTCGGCGGGGATGTTCGGCTTGAGCCGGACGAAAACGTCGCGGATGTATTGCGTCGGGATGCAGTTGCACACGAGCGTCGCGCCGTCGAACGCCTCGTCGTCGTTGGCCGTCAGCCGAACCTCGTCAGGCACCTTCACGCCGGGAAGCAGTCGTTCCTGTTCACGGTTCTGCAGCAGCCGTTCGATGGAGCGCTCGAAGGCGCCCCACATGGTCACGTCATGGCCGTTCTGTCGAAGAAGGATCGCACAGACCGTCGCCATCGCGCCGTCGCCGAGGATCGTGACACGTTCGCTCATGGGAGAGTCTACCCCAGTGTTTCGCACGGCGACTAAACTGGCCGCGATGCTTCCGACCGCGTTGATCACGAAACTGCAGGAAACCACCGCCCGCCATGCCGAGTTGCAGGAGAAGCTCAACGACCCCGACGTGCTGAGCGACTCGAAGCAGCTCGTGTCGATCAGCAAGGAGAGCGGCCGGATCGCGCCCGTGGTTGAGTTGTTTGCCGACTTCGAAAAGACCACGGCCGATGTCGCGGAGATGAAAGAGTTGGCCGACGACCCGGAGATGGCCGAGCTTGCGGCCGAGGAGTTGCCGGCGGCCGAAGATCGGCTCGCCAGCCTCGAGCAACAACTGCTCGACCGCTTCCTGGCCGCAGAGGATTCGGGCGTCGACAAGTTTTTCGTGGAGCTACGTGCGGGCACCGGTGGCGACGAAGCCGCACTATTCGTCCGCGACCTGCTCGGCATGTATCAGGTCTACTGCGAATCCAAAGGTTGGGCGTTCGCCGTCGACGACTTCTCCGAAACCGAGCACGGCGGCTTCAAGGAAGCGATCATCAGCGTCCGCGGCGACGAGGCATATCGGCACCTGAAGTTCGAGGCCGGCGGACATCGGGTGCAGCGCGTACCGGAAACGGAAACACAGGGCCGCATCCACACCAGTGCCGCGACCGTTGCCGTGCTACCCGAGCTCGAGGATGTCGAGATTCACATCGACCCCAAGGACATCGAGGAAGGCGGCTGCAAAGGCGGCGGCCCCGGCGGGCAGAACGTCAACAAGGTCGAGACCGGCTGGCGTATCAGCCACAAGCCCAGCGGTCTGCAGTTCAAGATCACCGAGCAAAAGTCGCAAGGCCAGAACAAGGAACGCGCCTGGGCACTGCTCCGCAGCACGCTCTACGAAATGGAGCAAGCCAAGCAACACGCCGAGCAGACCGCGTCGCGCAAGAGCATGATGGGCAGCGGCGATCGCAGCCAACGCGTCCGCACCTACAACTTCCCTCAAAACCGCTGCACCGACCATCGCCTGGGCGGCGAGGATTCGGAGACGAAGAACTTCAACCTCGACAAGATCATCGCCGGCGACATGGCACTGCTTATCGAAGCGCTCATCCAACTGGACAAGCAGGAGCGCCTGGCTGCGTTGTGATGTGTTAGGATTGGACCTACGAGCACCACGACGCTCGACAACCCGACGCCTCCCAGAGCCCGTCCGACGCCCAAGTCGAAACGGGCCGAATACGCCGCGGCGGGTATTCGCGAATACTGGATCGTCGATCCGACACAACGGCATATCGTCGTAACCATGCTCGACTCCGGCCAAACCGACTACCGTGAAGTTGGCAACTTCCGTGGCGACGCCGAAGCCAAGTCGGTTCTCATCGAAGGCTTCGCGGTCAAGCCCAAAGACACTTGGGCTGCAGCCCAGGCCGATTAGATCGGCTCGGGCTCCAGCAGCTTGCTCAGAAGATCGCGGACCACCTCGTGCTCATCCGGTCGACAATCTACGAGCAGCCGACCGTCCCAGTAGCGGATTCGTAGCTGTCGCGGAGGGTCTCGCCACACACCGTCGTCCAAGGCTCCCGCGACGAACTCGATAACCGCTGTCGCATCGTCATCGTCTCCGATCAACTCACTCACGTCGTACACCCGGGTCTGCTGGAACTCGGGCGCATCGAAGTCGTCGCGTGTCGAAACGAGCAGGTGCCCGTCGATCCGCATCGAACTCAACAGAACAAACCCGCCCCCAACCGCGTCGAGAATAAGCTGGAGGGCCGTGTCCGCCGGCGCATCCTCCAGTATCAAATCGACCGGCGTCGTGCGGTCGATGCCGCTGAGTTCAAGCACTCTCCAGTTGACGATCGTCGACACGTCGGCCTGCTCGGACCAAACGTCAATCGCTTCTTCGAACGGCACGGCAACGAACTCGACCGATACCCACCGCTTTGACAGGTCAGGTCCGAGCCGGTGGTCAACGGTTCGATCCAGCGACGCACAACCGGCCGATCTGGTGACCAACCAGAGCGCGATCAGAAACATTCCGTACTTCATGCCCAACCTTTCAGCAGTCGCAGGACGTCATTGTTGGTTCGCAGAAAATGACCATGTTGGCCGCGGTGATCGAAGAACTTGGTGCACTCGAACCGTCGGCAGTGCAAGGGCCGGTCGTCGTAGATCGTGCAGCGATCGTCTTCGCCGAGGAAGGGGCAACGACCCGCGCGGTATGGGATGACGCGTCGGCTCTGGTTGCCGTTGAGCACGAACGTCTCGCTCCACGGCCCGAAGCGTCGCTCCTCGTCAGGCCCTTCCAGCAACACCGCGTGCTCGGTGATCGTCTGCTTGCAGCAGACCGCGGTGCATTTTCCGCACGGGCTTGGACCGACGACGGCGAGGCGCATCGGGCTCACTCCGGCAGCGTGTAAAGGTGGCCGAACTCGCGGAACCACTTCACGAATCGAGCGAGTCCTTCGTCGAGTGACACCTTCGGTTCGTAGCCGATCTCGGCCTTGGCACGAGACAGGTCGGCGAAGGTGCGGCTCACGTCGCCGGGCTGCCCGGGCTGGCGGTCGAGGTCGGCCTTCTTGCCGACCGCCTTCTCGATGCCGGCGACGAGCTCGCTGAGCGACACCGGACTGCTGCCGCCGAGGTTGTAGATGCGGTACGGGTTCCTTGTCGTGTCGCGGTCGATGGTCGCGAGAATGCCATCGACGATATCGGCGACGAACGTGTAGTCCCGGCTCGTACTCCCGTCACCGAAGAACGGCACTTTCTCCCCGTTGCTGATGAGCCGCGTGAACTTGTGAATCGCTAGGTCCGGCCGCTGACGTGGCCCGTAAACCGTGAAGAACCGCAGCATGCTCACGGGCAAGTTGTACAAGTGATTGAACGTGTGCGCGATCAACTCGCCGGCCCGTTTGGTCGCGGCGTATGGGCTGATGGGTTCGCCGACGTTGTCGGTCTCGCTGAACGGAACGTGATCAAGGTTGCCGTAGACGCTCGAGCTACTCGCAAAGACAAAGTGGCTCGCCCCGTTCTTCCGGGCGGCTTCGAGCAAGTGCGTGGTGCCCTCGACGTTGACTCGGGCGTAGTAGGCGGGTTGCTCGATGCTCGGTCGGACGCCGGCCATCGCGGCCAGGTGAAGAATCGCCGCTGGTTTGGAGAGGCGGACGACGCGATCGATCTCGGCACCGTCGGTGATGTCCATCTCTTCCACGTCGACGCTGTTGCCGACGCTTTTGAGGTTCATTTCTTTCCACTTGCGGTCGTAGAAGTCGTTGAAGTTGTCGACCGCAACGACCCGGCAGCCCAGCGCGGTGAGCCGCTCGGCGCAGTGGGATCCGATAAAGCCCGCCGCCCCGGTGATCAGCACCGTCGGTTTCTCTGACAGCAACGTCATGTCCCAATCATCGACCTTTTCCCGCCCCATCACAACCGCCAGCTCGCAATCGTGATGACACCGGTATCATCCTGCCGCATGTCGGACGTCAGCACATCTCCCCAGCCCGAAGCTTCGACCGCTCCAGCCCAAGCCCGCAAACACAGCGGCGGGATCAAGGAGTTGGTCGAGAACATGCTCATCGCGTTTGTCCTCGCGTTCATGTTCCGCTGCTTCGTTGTCGAGGCGTTCGTGATACCGACCGGCTCGATGGCCCCAACGCTGCTCGGGGCGCACATGCGATTCACCGACCCCGACTCGGGCTACCGCTGGATCACCAACTACTCCGCGGCCGGCGATATCAACGGCCAACTCATCATCCCGAAAACGGCCGTCGTCGTCGGACAAGACGGACGGGGACAAAACCAGGTTCTGCCGATCATCAGCCCCAACACGCTGTACCGCGTGCCGCCGATCATCGAAGGGGATCCCGACAATGACGCGACCGCCCCGCCGATCCACTATGGCGATCGCATTCTCGTCCAGAAGTACATCTACATCCTGCGCGAGCCCGCCCGTTGGGACGTGATCGTGTTCAAGAACCCGGACATCGACAAGTCGGGCGCGGAGCCTTATCAACAGAACTACATCAAGCGGCTCATCGGCCTGCCGGGCGAAACCGTGATGATCCTTGACGGCGATATCTACGTCGCCGACACTCCCACGCCCACCGCGGCCGACTACGTCATCCAAACCAAGCCCAAGAAAGTCCAGGACGCGCTCTGGCGGATCGTTTACGACCACGATTTCAAGAGCCAGGGCTTGCCTCGGGACATCCGCCGCACGGACGGCAAGGCGCTGGGCATTTCCGACCCGGCGTTCGTGAACCCATGGTCGGACCTGAGCGGCGCGTGGGACCTTGAGGCAGGCCCGGACGGCCGGGCCATGTCGATCGGCGCGAGCGACGGCCGGGCAACGTTGCGGTTCGATCCAGACCGCAACGGAATCATCGACGCACAACTCGCCCGCAACGGGATCATCGGCAGCCGATTGCTCGCACCGATGTTCACCGACTGGCTGGCGGCCGACGTCACCCTCAACAGCCCCGCCACTAAACAGCAAGCCTCGCGCCGATCAGCGACGTACCCCTACACGCACACCGACGGCTACCGCCCGCTCGATGAAGACGTCCTGGCAACCGGCGGCAAGCTGCTCAGCGGACGCGTCAAGTCCGCCGGTGATCCGCTGGTTAACGTCCGCGATGTCATGCTGGAGTTCGACGCATTGACCAACGGCGGTGGCGATCTGGAGCTGATGGTCAGTCGCCGTGACGTGGTTTTCACCATCACGGTCACCGCCGACAGCACGTCCATGACGATGCAGCGCGGCGACAATCCTGCCAGCGTGATCGCGTCCAGCGATCGCGGCATCCCCAACGGCAACTGGACCTATGTCGAACTCGCCAGCGTCGACCATCAGGTCACCCTCCGCCTTGACGGCAAGGTCGTGCTGCAAACCACGCCGGATGAGTACGCCCCCGACGTGCAGGCCCTGCTCGACGAGTACATCGCGATGCAGCAGGATGATTTCGACGGAGAGAAGCCCGCGAAGGCCCGACTCGCACTGACCGCCGACGGCATCGACGCCGAGCTCCGGCACGTCAAAGTCTGGCGCGACGTCTACTACCTCACCGGGCCGAGCATGATCTGGGGTATGCCCACCGCCGACGGCGCACCCGACAGGCCACAGGGTCTGGGCGTTCAACCGAAAACACCGATCGTGCTCGGGCCCGACGAGTTCTTCACGCTCGGCGACAACTCGCTCTTGTCGGGCGACAGCCGGTACTGGAACAATCCCGTCGAACTCAAGGCCGAAGGGCTTTCGGTCGAGCCAGGGCGGGTGCCGCGGCGGTTCATCCTCGGCAAGGCATTCTTCGTGTATTGGCCGGCCGGTCATCGTCCGGTCGAGAACCTCCCCAGCATCGTGCCGAACTTCGGCGAGATGCGGTTCATCCACTGACCCTAACCGTTGTTCAGCCCCGGACCTCGCATGCTTGTCGCACTCACCGGCGCATCTGGCTTCATCGGTTCCTACACGGCCAAGGCGCTCGTCCAGGCCGGCCACGAAGTTCGCGCGCTGGTCCGCGAATCCAGCCGACGCGATCACATCGAGTCATCGGTGAATCAGTTCGTCGTCGGCACCCACGACGAACTGCACGTTGCCCACGAACTGGTCAAAGGTGTCGACGCAGTCATTCACAACTCCGTCGACTGGCAGCCGCTGCGGCGCGACGATGTCGAGGCACATTTTCGCGGCAACGTGCTTGGGACGCTGAACCTGCTGGAAGCCGCCCGCCAGGCCGGTTGTCGGCAGTTTGTCTTTGTCTCGTCGGTTGCGACGCACCACGAAATCGTGACGACGCCGACCATCACCGAGACTCATCCGCTCTGGCCCGCGACGCTCTACGGCGCTTACAAGGCCGCGGTCGAGCCACACCTCAAGGCGTATCACGCGCGTTACGGCATGAACACCAGCGCCTGGCGGCCGGCCGCGGTTTACGGCGTCGACCCCGACCTCCAGCGCAGCCAGTGGCGGGGCCTCATCCAACGCGCCGCCGCTGGCGAGAAGATCGACATCGACCGCGGCGGCAAGATCACCCACGTTCAGGATGTCGCCGACGCCCTGACCTGCGCGATCGGCGATGAGCAAACTGCCGGACAGATTTACAACCTCGTCGACCAATACCTCTACTGGCAGCGTGTGGCCGAGCTCACGAAGGAAGTGACCGGCAGCACCGCCGAGATCGTCGACCGGGCGGAAACGGGCCCGACCAACAACTTCGACACCACCAAGGCCGAGACGTTCTTCGATCGCCACGGCAATACCACCGCGCTGCGTCGCGGCGAGACCGGCGTGCGGGATTACATCCGCGCATTGCTGGCGACGGCTGTGTGACCTATCGAACCCTGCCAACTTGACACTGGCCGATCACATTCCTACCTTTGGCCACTTTTAAATAGCCTGTTCAGGTGATGTTCGGACCGTTCCGGGCAGTACCGGGCGAATCTCGAACGCGGGGCGGCGTCCCGGGAGCCCAGCCGTTGGCCAAATCCTCCTCCAAGTCGCGCAAGCCTGCCACCATCAAGAAGACCGCAGCCAAGAAGCCGACGGCCAAGAAGACGCGCGCGGCGAAGTCGGCCAAGAAGTCTCCGAAACGCGCTGCCAAGAAGGCCGCGCCGAAGACCGCTGTAGCGAAGAAGACCGCCAAGAAAACGGCACCGAAGAAAGCCGTACGCAAGGTTGCCAAGAAAGCGTCTCCCAAGAAGGCCGCGAAAAAGTCCACACCTAAGAAAAAGGTGGCCAAGAAGCCGGCACCAAAGAAAACGGCCAAGAAGGTTGTGAAGAAGCCTTCAACCAAGAAGGTCGCCCCCAAGACAGCGGCGTCCAAAAAGTCCACGGCGAAGAAGGCGGCCCCCAAGAAGAAGGTCGCCAAGAAGGCATCGCCTCCCAAAGCCGCTGCCAAGAAGTCGACGGCCAAGAAGGAAGCCCCGATCGAAAGCAAGAACGGCGAAACGTCACGCTTTTCCGCCGGCGGTTTTTCGTGCGGTTTTG
>JBCDCH010000093.1 GCA_039182125.1 Planctomycetota bacterium | reverse complement strand
GGTGCTCGCCGGAATTGCGTTGCTCGGCGAGCACTTCGGCTTGCGCTTCGTCACGGCACGGAATGAACAGCAAACCGAGCTTGGCCGCCTGGGCGCCCATCTCCATCGCGGCGACATCGGCCACGGCGAACTCGCCCTTGCTGGTCACGACCACGAACGGGCCGGCGTCTTCGGGTACGTCGTACACGGGCATCACAGATTCCACATCAGGTAGATGATGATCACGACGCCGACCAGGAAGCTGATGGCGACGAAGCCGGCGGTGCGGAGGAACATCCCATCGGTTAGAGCCCGCTTGTCGCCTAGCTTGATCAGGTGATCCTCGGCGGCTTCGGCGGAACGGATGAACTTGCGGCGTTGTTCGATCTTCGTGTAGTCCGCGTCGTGGACGATCTTGTTTCGCACCGTCGCGACCACGCGGAGTTTCTTCACGATATCGGCCGGCAGCTTGTGCTCGACGTCGTCGGTCAACTCGTGCAGCCCCCCACCCCGGGCATCGCAATGCTTCCGAAGCAGCGACTCCAGCTTCTTCGAGTGGGAGATGGCGAGATCAATGTCGGACACGCCGCGAGTTTACGCCGCGACGGTGCCGAGGGATTCAGGGGTTTCGGCGGTGATCTGCTTGAGCACATCATCGGTGCTCACGCCCTCGGCTTCGCCCTCGAAGTTGAGCGCCACGCGGTGACGCATCGCGGGGATGGCGACGGCCTTGACATCGTCGGCGGCGACGTGGAAGCGACCATCAACGAGCGCCCGAACCTTTGCGGCAAGCGTGATCGCCTGAGCCGCGCGGGGCGATGCACCGACGTTGACGTACTGGTTCACCATCGGCGTCGCGAACTCGCCGCCGGGGTGCGTCGCCAGCACGCAACGGATCGCGAAGTCCTGTACATGTGGCGCGATCGCGACCTTGGTCACGAGCTTTTGATGTTCGAGGATTTTCGCCCCGTCGAGCACGGCCGAGAGTTGCGGCGTGATGCCCTTGGTCGTCCGATCGAGTATCTCGGCCAGCTCCTGGCGGTTGGAGTACTGCACCTGCAACTTGAAGAAGAAGCGGTCGAGCTGCGCTTCGGGCAGCGGATAAGTGCCCTCTTGTTCGAGCGGGTTCTGCGTGGCCATCACGAAGAACGGGCGTTCGAGCTTGCGGATGTCGCCGCCGGCAGTGACCTGTTTCTCCTGCATGGCCTCGAGCATGGCCGACTGCGTCTTGGGCGTGGCACGATTGATCTCGTCGGCGAGCACGATCTGGGCAAAGATCGGCCCCTCCATGAACTTGAACTCGCGGTGCCCCTCGTCGTTTTCCATGATGACGTTCGTCCCGATCACGTCGGCCGGCATGAGGTCCGGCGTGAACTGGATGCGGGTGAACTTCAGGTGCAGCGCCTCGGACAACGCACGAATCAACGCCGTCTTGCCAAGTCCGGGCACGCCTTCGAGCAACGCGTGACCGCCGCAGAACAGACACGTGAGCACGCCGTCGACGATCTCCGAGTGCCCGACGATCGCCTTGCCGATCTCGGCTTTGATGGCCAGGTAATCCTTGCGAAACGCATCGGTGAGTGCTTGAACGTCGGCGGGGGTTTGCTGTTCGGACATAATGAATCGGGGAAGTTATACTACGCACACGCGTGGACGCCACCCGTTGCAACAACAAGCTGCGACAAGAGCAGAATGACCATTGCCTTGACCACCCGATTTGTGACAATGACAGCAATGCGAAGCTGGGAGACGTGGTACCCAATCGCGTAGCCACCAACCGTCACATATCCAATCGACAGGAGATGTCATGAAAATTTTGATGATCACCTTGGCCGCGCTGCTTACGGCCGTTCTTGCAACGACGGCTCTTGCCATTGACGAAGCCGGAAAATCCGCACAGATCACCCTTGAGAAGCGTGTCGAGAACGGGCCATACAAGAACTCGGCCTATAGCTTCCGGCAAGAGACCCACGATGTTGCCATTCACAAGAACTACGTCGATCTACTGCTCAACCGCTGCGGTTTGATCCACATCAGCCCGGTGAGTGGCATGAGTAGCCGTGTGACCGACCTTGGAGAAATGCCGCTCGCAGCGTCTCCGGATGTGGCACCCGATAATGCCGACTGGCACACAGAATGGATCGAGCCTGTCATTGGGCATGTCTATCTCCAGCAGATAGAAGACGGCCCGCAGACAATGATCGTGAAGTACCACATCGATGAAGTCCACGAAGATGCGGTAAAGCTGACGTGGACCGTCATTCAACCTTTCCAAGGACCGGAGCGGGCACCTAACGCCGGTGCGGCCGGAACCAAAGGCCAGTGCGGCGGCCCACACGAAGACAAGTGATGCCCCGCTTCAGTTACAAATCCGCTCTTTTTGCCAGCGGATGCTTTCGTCCCAGAGCGACATGTGCAGATCGTGCTTCTGCCAGTAGTACTTCAGGTCGTCGCGCTCCCAGCCGGCGTAAATCTCGTCCCAGGTGAGCACCTGGCGATGCGGATCGAGGGATTGCTGTTCGATGTCGTCAGCGGCGTCCTGGTAGCGAAAGTCGCAAGAGAGGCGGATACGGTCGCCTAGTTGGTTGGGCAGGCCCTTGTGCACGGTGGTGCTGGGGAAGATCAAGACGTCGCCGAGTTTGAAGTCATGCTCGATCCAGGTGTTTTCCCCCGGACAGAGTTGGGTTTCAAGGCCGCCGGCACCTTCGGCACCACCGACGGCGATGATGCCCTTGCGATGGGACGCGGGCATCACCGACAGCCCGCCGAGTTCACGCGGGACATCGGTCAGCGGGAACCACGCGGTCCACGTCTGCACCGCTCCTTGGATGTGGATGTAATCCTGGTGTGGCGGCGTGGGCCGAGCGTTTTTGCCCGGCAAAAGAACACGAGCGATGTTCCGCGGGTGTGGCAAAACCGGGCCGGCGAAGAGTGTTTCGAAGACGTCGAGGATCGTCGGGTGATGGGCGATGCGGTGGAACAGTTCGAGCCGTTGGACGTCGGTATAGATCGGCTCGGTACACCCGGCGAAGAACGGCTCGGCCGAAACTTTCTCCGCGTCCGCGCGCGGCTCGTCATCGGTCGAATCCGCATGTAACAGCCCGTGCTTGTCGATGATCGAGATGATCTGTCGACGGAGTTCGACCAACGGCTCGGTCGGAATGCGTCCGGCGAAGAACAAGTAACCATCGGCCTCGCCCCGGGCACGCAAAGCCCCTGCGTCACCGAGAAGATACGTCGAATCCTCGTAGCCTTGCGTTACATCTGCCATGGGCACAGCTTACCTCGCGGACCCGGCCCTGCATCACGTCAGATGTGACCATCGCCACCCATTCTGTGCGATTGCCAGGGCCTACCGGACTTCGCGCGTTTCTTGCAAAAACCCAGCGTTCAACGCCCTTCCTGATCCTTCTTCATCTTCTCGCGCGCCCGGCGCTTGGCTTCCATGAGCGAAGCCATGCCGCCTTCGC
The DNA here is from genome assembly GCA_039182125.1 of Planctomycetota bacterium. Lineage (NCBI taxonomy): Bacteria > Pseudomonadati > Planctomycetota > Planctomycetota bacterium. The sequence goes on along the minus strand of JBCDCH010000093.1, from coordinate 11,897 downwards.
CGGGCTTCTCGCGATCGGCTTTGGGCTTGGCGGCAGGGTTGTCCTTGGGAATCGGCTTGTCAGTCGCGCCGCCGATGACGCTGGTGAGATCGCCCTCGACACCGCCCCCGAACTCGCTCGCTTCGAACTTGCGCGTGGAGACCGGTTCCGGCTCCTTGCCTTCGCGGACGTTGCGGAGTGAGTCGAGCGATTGATTTTGCTCGGTACGGTGTTGCCGACTGCCGGCCATGAAGAAACTACGCGTCCGGTCGGCACCGGTCGCCATCGCGGTCTTGACCGTCAGGTAATCCAGCGCGATCCGCCGCACGGCCACGTCGAGCAACAGCAACGCAATGGCGACGGGGATGAGCAAGTCCCAGATCGGCGACGGGCTGGACGAAGGGCGCAAGCCGTCGCGCGTGAACAACGACACGCCAGCAGCATCGAAAGGCTCGAGTACTCGGCCACCGGTCCGCTCGGCGATCTCCAGCAGCTTGCCCATGTCCGTCGAGAGGTTGCGAAGCTCGGGCGCGCCGTTGACGGTGGTGCCCCCGCGGAGTCGGCCCTGATCCCCGTCGGGCGAGGTGTATTGCAGGCCGACGACGTAGTTCCCCTCGCCGCTGGCATCGAAGGAGCCTTCGTACTTGCCGGGGCCGACCTGTTGCAGGCGGACGGGTTGGCCTTGGCCGTCGGGGCCGGTGATCGAGCCGGCGACGGTGAGGAAGTCGCGGAAAGCGTTCTCGCGGTCGAAGGCCTCGACGACGATGGTGCCGCGGTTGCCCTCGATGGCGGTGCGAACGTCGAAGTCGGTCGACTCTCGCGGCCGACGCACGCCACGGACCATCTGGGCAAACAGCTTGTCATACAAAGGCGAGCCGACGACGTTGGTGCCCCACTGGTTGGACGCGTCGGACGTCCAGACGGCGGACTTGCCGAGACCGCTACGCCAGGTCGCCATGAGCGGGTCGTTCTCCTTGCCGAGCGTGAACGGCATCTCGACGAGCGGCGACTCCTTCTTGGTCGTGATGACGTAACCGAACACCGGCGGAATCTCCGCGAGCCCGGCGGTCATGTCGCTGGGCACGGGGTTGCGTTGCACCGGGATGCCGGTCGACGACTCTTGGATGAGCGAGCGCCGAACGACGGTCGCTTCCTTGACGAAGATCTGCGGCAGTTGGTTCGGGTTGGCGTTGATCGGTCCGTACGCGTTTCCACCGGTGAGCCGGGCCAGGTCGCGCATCAGCGGCGGGATACCGTTGCCGCCCGCCCCGCCGCCCATGCCGGGGTGCGGGTAAACCGTGACGGTGGAAATGCTGACCTTGTTGTCGACGTACTGCTGGAGCAGGCGTTGCGACGGGCCCGACGGATCACCATCGGAGATGATGATGACATGCTTCTGGCGAGCATCGAGATCGACCATGCCGGGGTTGGTGCCGTCCCCGTTCATGAAGATGTCGAGCGCGTCGTGGAACGCGGGGGCGTCGCCGTTCTGCATGCCCTTGATGGCGGCGATCACGCGGGAACCGTCGCCCTTTTGGGCAAACGGATAATCGAACTGGTTGCCGCCACCGTTGATCCCGCCCCAGTTGTAGCTGACCACGGCAACGTCATCGCGGGCGTTGAGCACTTCGACGGCTTTGATCGCGCACTGCTCGCCCCAATAGTTGCCGTCGGGCATCTCGACCGAGTGGATCAGCAGTCCGAGCGCCCCCTTGGGCAGTTCCCGTTTGGCGGGGACGTCCATGGAGATGGGCAGGACTTCTTCGAGCTTGGACCCGAGCCAGCCGCCGGCACCGAAGGTGTCGGGCCCGCCGATCATGACCAAGCCGCCGCCGGTCTCGTGGACGTAGTTGGCGAGGTTCAGCTGCTGCTGCTCGGACAAACCGCCGGGACCCCGGCGGACGTTGGCCAATACCACCGCGTCGTACGGCTCAAGCTCCAGCAACGTCGCGGGGAACTGCTCGGGGAGGACGCCCTTGACGTCGATCGCCTCACGCTGGAAAGCTTGGAAGAGTAGTTGGCCATCCGTTTCGCCGGTGCCATCAACGTAGAGAACGCGCCCCGAACCGGAGACGAGCGTGAAGCCGCTGGCGGCGTTGTTGCCCAGCAACGTGTCGGCCCCACGGCCCCTCCCGGCCAGTTCCCCAGCCAACGTGTCCGGCTCAAAGACCGCACGGAACTGATGCACCCCTTCCCCCGACATCGCCGGCACACGGACCGGCACGCGATTCCGCCCCGGCCGAAGCGTCACCCGCATCGCTTCCTGTCGCCCAGGGGTGTCCGGGTCCAGGTCCAACGCCCCGCTCTGGTGCCGAACCGTCAGGTTGCCCGACACGCTGATCGCGTTGGTGCTGCGGAGAATCACGTCGATGCTGAACGGCTCCTTCTCGTCCCGCAACGGCGGCGCGATCAGGTCCTCGACGACCACCTCGTTGTCAATGTCATACGGCAACGGCATCACGTCGATTGGCACGCCCTGACTCGCCGCCGCCTCGATCGCCGCGTCAAGATCGCCTTGTGTCGCGTTGCCGTCCCAGACCAGCAGCAGCCGGTGCATCGCGTCGCGGTTGAGACTGGCCAATGCGAGATTGATCCCGGCAGCCGCATCCGAACCGCTCCGCGGGTCACGCAGGCTCCGAGCACCCAGTTCGAACTGCGTGTTGGGCACCAGGTCGATGTACGCATCACGGTCGAAGCTGATCACGCCGACCCGGTCGTCGCCGATGCGGTTGATGTCATCGTCGAAGCGATTGCGGACCCACTGCTCCACCGCTTCGTCGACATCGCCACCACCGGCGATTTGCACCTGTTGTGCCGAGGCCGAGACGTCCCGGACGACGATCAGTTCGACCTTCTTGTTCGTGCGTTCCCAACGTGCCCCGCCGAGGATGAGCACGATCGTCGCGATCACCAGCAGCCGCAGCACGATCGCGGTCCACTTCCGTCCCGAGCCGAGTGCGTTAAGCGCCTTCCACCCCAACAACAACGTGACCCCAGCCCCGGCAAGGAAGATCAGCGCCGCCTGGAGCCAGGTCAGGTACTCGAGTTGCAACGGGAACGACATCGCTATGTCATCTTATACTGGACTTCAAGGTAAGTTGCTCATCGAAAGCGCAACTTGTTTTCAGATGAGCATCCCAACGACGCATGCCGTCATGAAGCTTGCGACGGTGCCGCCGATCATGGCAAGCAGACCGACCCGGCTCAGGTCGTGGCGACGCTCAGGGGCCAGGACGCTGATACCACCGATCTGGATGGCGATGGAGGCGATGTTGGCAAAGCCGCACAGGGCGTAGAGCGTGATGATCTTGCTGCGATCGGTCAGTTGTAGTGACTCATCCCGCAGCGCCCCGGCGAGCATGTCGTAGGCGATGAACTCGTTGAGCACGGTTTTGATGCCGATGTACTGCCCAACGTCGAAGGTCTGCCCCGCCTCGATGCCACACAGCCAGGCGACCGGGACGAAGGCGTAGCCGAGGATGGCCTCGAGCGTGACGCCCTCGTCGATCTGCCCGAGCAGCAGGTTCACCACTGCGACCAGCGCAGTGAACGTGATCAGCATCGCGCCGACGTTCAGGGCCAGATGCATGCCCTCGGTGGTCCCGCGTGCCGCGGCGTCGATGACGTTGGCGTCGAGCTTCTCGGCCTTGGCCTTGGCAGGGTCGGCCGTGGACGGCGTCTCGGTTTCAGGCACTAAAAGCTTCGCGACCGCCAGCCCCGCCGGTGCCGAGATCAACGACGCGGCGATCAGGTGCGACCCGGCGTCCGGGATCAGCCCGGTCAACATGCCGATGTACGCCGCCAACACCCCCGACGCGATGTTGGAGAACCCGCCGACCATGACCGCGTGCAGCTCCGACTTCGTCGCCGTCGGCAGATATGGCCGAACGAACAACGGCGCTTCGGTCTGCCCGACGAACACGTTCGCCGCCGCACTGAGCGTCTCCATCCCGCTCGTCCCCAGCGTCCGCCGCATCACCCACGCCAGGCCGGACACGATCAACTGCATCACGCCCAGGTGGTAGAAGATCGCCGTCAGTGCCGAGAAGAACAGGATCGTCGGCAACACGTTGAACGCGAAGAACGCCCCGTGGTCCACGACCGACCCGTCCGAACTCGGCAACGTAAACGTGGAGAGGTTCCCAAACACCGCCTTCGCCCCGGCCTGCGAACATTGCAACAACCCCTGGACGCCAAGGTTCAGCTTGTCGAACACCCACCGCCCCGGCTCGGTCCGCAACACCAGGAACGCCAGCAAAAACTGCAACGCCAACCCGCCCACCAACGGCCGCCACGCCAACCGATACGCCGTCTTCCGCCACCGCGCCATCCCCCACCCCAACAAGGCCACGAACCCCACGAACACGAAAAGCCCAAGCAGTGATTGCAGTTGCAGCACTGCGTCATCATCGAAACCGGCTCACACACCGCAACTCTGGTCGTTCCAAACGCCGACGCATTTCATCATGGCCGACCACCCGGCCAGTCGCGAAGCTCTGCCCATGGATGTCGATTACCGCAACCCTGAACACCTCACACGCGGCGGCAAGGACCGCATCGTCGGTCAGCTGCAGAAGCACGACACGATGGCAGCGGGAAGAACGATTCTCGTCCTCGTAGCCGGTGCTGCGTGGTGTGCAATCGTGGTCAGCGTCGTCGCAGGCGGCGTCGCGGCGTTACTCGGTCATTTCGAGGTCCGCGTGCCGTTCATTGCGATCTGGGGTGTGACAGCAACACTGGTGCTTCCGTGGGCGTTCTGGTACGAGAGTCGCACGGCCGGCCGGTTCTACGAGGATGGCGCCGCGGGCCTTCCCCAGGGCAGAGCAAACAGCTACGGCGAATGGGAGTTGCGCACCACCGAAGCCAGTTGGCTCGCCTACATCGAGCTCGCCCTGAGCGGCCCGCGCTGGATCATGCAAGGCCTGGGGCTGCGCAAAAAGCGTGACCAGGTAGACCGCGTCATCCTCAACCGCGCCGCCGACATTGTGCTTCAACTCCAGGACCTCGGAGAAGGCACATCGGTGAAGAAGCTAGCTCGGCCCGCCGACGAAGAGTCGGCCTTCCGCCGGGCAATGGACTACCTCGCCGACCATGACTGGGTGGGACGCAGTAAGGACCGCCGCCGCGTCTGGCTCACATCGCTTGCGGCGCAGCGGCTTGGCAATGCGGGACGTACAGTGCCCAGCCAATGAGTGACGAGCCGGACATTTTCGAGTTCAAGGACGACAGGCCGGACACGCCACCTACCGACCCTCCGAAGCGGGACATCCCCCCGCACAAGAAGCCCAAGGAGCCCGGCACCATCGACGTCGACCGCGTCCACACCGACCAGCGCGTCACCCAGCAGTACGAAGAGCTGCTCCGCAAACACGATGTGAACGTCTCCCGCAACCGCGGCAAGCAGTTACTCATGGGACTGCTCTGGTGTGCGTTGCCGGTGTTCGTGGTCGGGTCGTTGATCTATGTGTTGGTGCTGGTGCCGGTGTTCGACTTCAATCTGTTTTCGCCGTTCGTGTACAACGATTTTTCGTGCAGCGTGACGATGCTGCTTGTCGCGTTGGTGCTGGTGCCGGTGTTGTTCTGGCAGGAGGGCAAGCACGCCGATGCCGACCACATCACCCGGCCCGGCAGCGGCGTCCTCGCCAAGGCTCGCGAGCTGCTCACCCGCGGCCCGCGCCTGTTCCTCCAAGCCATCGGCAAGCGCGGCGAACGCCAACGCGACACCGCCGTGATCACCCGCGCCGCATCCCTGCTCGGCCAGCTCCACAACGCCGGCGTGGGCATCTCGCCCAAATCAATCGTCATCCCCGGCGAGGACATGGCGACCTTCGACGCCGCCGCCCACTACCTCGTCCGCGGCGGCTGGGCCGGGCGGAGTCAGGACGCGAGCAAGCTCTGGCTCAGCAGTGAGGCGAAACGCCGCATGGAGAAGAGCGTCAAAGTTCGCTAGCGTTCGTGCATGGCTGACACGCGTATCGAGAAAGACAGCATGGGCGAGATGCCCGTCCCCGCCGACGCGCTCTATGGGGCGAGCACCGCCCGGGCCGTCGACAACTTCCCCATCGCCCACCGCCCGGTCCCGCCGGCCGTCATCCACGCCTTCGGCCACCTCAAGGCCGCCTGCGCCGCCGCCAACAAGGACCTCGGCAAGCTCGACGCGACCCTCGCCGACGCGATCATCGCCGCCGCCGACGAGGTCGCCGCCGGCAAGCACGACGCCCACTTCCCCGTCGACGTCTACCAGACCGGCTCCGGCACCAGCACCAACATGAACGCCAACGAAGTCATCGCGACGTTGGCCAACAAGCAACTCGGCGCCGGCAAGGTCCACCCCAACGACCACGTCAACATGGGCCAATCGTCCAACGACACCTTCCCGACCGCGATGCATATCGCCGCGGTGCTGGCGTTGACCAACGACCTCGACCCCGCCCTCAAACGCCTGCACAAGACCCTCGCCGAAAAGGCCAAGGCGTGGGACGACATCGTCAAGATCGGCCGGACCCACCTCATGGACGCCACGCCCATCCGCATGGGCCAGGTCTTCGCCGGCTTCGCCTCGCAGGCCAAGCACAGCAGCGACCGACTCGTCGACGCCACCGGCGAGTGGCGCGCCACCATGCCCATCGGCGGCACCGCCGTCGGCACCGGCATCAACACCCACCCCGAGTTCGCCGCCAAGGTCTGCGCGACGCTCTCGGAACGCACCGGCGTCGAGTTCATGGAAGCGGGCAACCACGTCGAGGCCCAGGCCGCCAAAGACACGTTTGTCCTCGCGGCCGGCGTGCTCAAAACCGTCGCCGTCTCGCTCTCCAAGATCGCCAACGACATCCGCCACCTCGGCTCCGGGCCGCGCTGCGGGATCGGCGAGCTCATCCTCCCGGCCATCCAGCCCGGCTCCTCGATCATGCCCGGCAAGGTCAACCCCGTTATCTGCGAGTCGGTCATGCAGGTCTGCTGCCGCGTCATCGGCAACGACGCCACCGTCACCACCGCCGCCCTCGGCGGCGTCGGCTCCATCTTCGAACTCAACGTCGCCATGCCCGTCATGATCGACGCCTTCCTCGAATCGGTCACCCTCCTGACCAACGTCAGCCACGTCTTCGTCGACAAGCTCCTCGACGGCCTCGAGGTCAACGAAGCCCGCTGCCGCGAACTGCTCGAAGCCAGCCTCATGACCATCACCGCCCTGGCCCCCGAAATCGGCTACGACAAGTGCAGCGCCCTCGCCAAGCAAGCCCACGCCGAAGGCAAGACCATCAAGCAACTCGTCAGTGAGCAAAACCTCATGCCGCAGGAACGGCTCGACGAACTGATGAACTACGACGCGATGACAAGGCCCGGCGCATGAGCGAGAAACCCCAGCTCACCCCGACCGGTTTGTTCATCGTCGTCGCCTGCGTGGCGGCCATGGTCGCCGCCGCCAGCGTCATCCGCTTCGCCGTCGGCGGCGAAGGGTTGCTTTGGAGCATGGGCGTCGGAGCCATCGGCGGCGCCCTAGGGGGCGGCATCGGCTTCGCCATCACGTCGGCACTCGGAATGAACAAGCCGCGATGAGCAGCTACCAAGCAACTCGTCAGCGAGCAAAACCTCATGCCACAGGAGCGGCTGGACGAGCTGATGAACTACGACGCGATGACAAGGCCGGGGCGATAGCCAAGAGTCGATAGTCGCAGGGCGGAAACGTTGACCAATTCCGACCTTAAACCTAACATGCTCCATGAAAAATCGACTAGTCGAAGTGGGCAAGCTCGGCAGCGGCGGATTTGGCGAGGTCTGCATTGTCGTCCGCGACAGAGATCCAGAGCAACGATTTGCAAGAAAGACCCTAAAAACGGCTGGCTTGAGCCCACAGGAATCTGAAGAGGCGAGCGCTAGATTCAAAAGAGAGGTGTTGATTCTTGCAAGTCTTGACCATCCAAATATCGTTCCGGTTCTCGGGCGGCGACTAAAGAACGCTCCGCTGTACTACTTGATGCCAGTGTACGAGCGTTCACTTCGGAGTGAGATCGCCGCTATCTGCGGAGACATCAAGCGAACTAGACGTATTTTTGATCAAGTTCTCGACGCACTTGCCTACGCACACTCACAGAACATCATCCATCGAGATCTCAAGCCAGAAAACGTGCTACTGCAGGGCAGTGATCAAGTCGTTGTAAGTGATTTCGGCTTAGGGCGGATCATCGACGCAGAATCAACCCGTCAGACCCAAACCGGCTTCCCTATGGGAACACCATACTACATGGCGCCTGAACAACTGGCAGACGCAAAATCTGCGGACCATCGGTGCGACGTCTTCGCACTTGGCCGTTTGCTTTACGAGCTGCTCGGTGGCAACGTTATGGCGCCGATTCAAAGCTTCCGCAATCTCCCAAGTGGTTTCGAGACACTCATTAAGAAATGTACTTCCGAAGAACCTGATGAACGCTTTTCCAGTGTCAGTGACTTGAAGCGAGCATGGAAATCCATCTTTGATATCGGCATACGGCGTGACGAGAAGGGGGAAGGAGAGGACCTGTCAAAGGAGCTTGCAGTAGGGAATTCCTCACCTGAACATGTTGAACGGTGGCTTGACCTGCTCGCATCACATCGGGACGACCCCGACTGGATACACCAATGCTTAATGCAAGTGAACCCCAACAACTTTGCCGGTTTACCCTCTCCGCAACTCGATCAGCTTCGGGATATTACTGCCACTGCAGGTGAGTATGTCAAGGAAGTCGGCTGGCCTTTCGACTATACGGACAAAATTGCGATCCAGTACAAGCAGTTTGCGAAGAATGTAGACGATGGCGAACTAACCGCAACCTTGATTGACGCTCTGATAGAAGTCGGCGCTTCGCATAACCGATTTTTCGTCATGCAGACAGTCGGAGAGCTGCTTCAGATTTGCTGCGATCCAGAATGCGTACTCATGATGGAGAGCTCACTAACACAAACCTCGAAGATGAGACGGCAGAAGATTGCACCATATATCAATATGGCCGCAATTGACCCGAAGCTTCAAACTCACTTCTCTGATGGTTGACGCCGGCTGCCACTGCATTCTTGCAGTGGTGGGGGTCGCCGTGGGTTCGGCCACTGCAAAAATGCAGTGGCACCCAGAGGCCGATACGCATGATCATGGATGCCTGTATCCCCCATCTCACATCGGCACGCAATCCCGCGGCATCCGGCCGAACGCGATTTTGTCTTCCATGACGTAGCTGCCGACTTCGTGCATCGAGGCGGGGTGGACGGTGTGGGCGCCGTACTTTTCGTTGATGCGGTCGAGGGCGGCGGCGAGTTGGCGTTGGGCGGTGTCGGGGGCGAAGAGATTGCCGGTGGTGGCGTGGAGCGGCGTGAGTTGGCCGACGTCGACGCCGACCTTGCGGGGTGAGAAGCCGCCGGCTTCGAAGGTGCAGGGCCGGCGTTGCCAGAGCACCTCGAACGCACGGAGCAGCCCGAGCGTGTCCTGCACGCCGGTCAGCGGATAGTCGTCGGCCCACGCCGGGCCGTCGTGGTAGGAGGACGTGGCGGTTCCGCTCGGCAGGAGCACGGCGTGGGCACGGATGCGGTTGGCGGCGTAGCCGTTCATCCGCAGGCGAACGCCGAGCTTGCAGATGAGCCGCACCATGATCGCGTGGGCCCCCTCGTCGTTGCGGTACTGCGGCGGCAGGACATGGGCGTGGCTCATGCTGTGGGTGTGCGTCGGCGGCTCGACCGGGTCCTCGCCATGGAAGCCCATCCAAAAGTGCACGCCCTGCACCGAGCTCCAGATGCGTCGGCAATCGTCCTCGGTGAGTGCCCAGAGTTTGCCGATGGTGTCGACGCCGGCGAGACGGAGGCGTTTGTCCATGCCAGGGCCGATGCCGGGGATGTCGCGGAGGGCCATGGTCGACAGCGCCGCCGGCATGCGGTCGACGTCGAGCACGGTCAGGCCGTTGGGCTTCTTGAGTTCGCACGCCGTCTTGGCCAGCAGGCGCGACGGGGCGACGCCGATCGAGCACGGCAAGGCCCCGCCGAAGTCGGCGGCGATCTGTTGCTGAACCCGCGCGGCCAACGCCCGTGCCTCGGCCGGCTCGCGCTCCTTGCCCAGCAGGCGAATCGACCACTCGTCGATCGAGTAGCGCTTGGTGATGGGGACGTGCTTCTTGATGCTCTCGACGACGGCTTCGTGGATTTCGATGTAGCGCGACGGGCGGGCCTTGATGAGTCGGATGTCCGGGCAGAGTTGCCGTGCCTCGGCGGCGCGCACGCCCATGCCGACGCCGCGTGCCTTGGCCTCGTAGCTCGCGGCGATGACCGCCCCGCTGCCGCCGACGATGATGGGGCAGACGCCGACGGGTTTGCCGCGCAGGCGGGGGTCGTCGTACTGCTCGCACGAGGCGAAGAAGCTGTTCATGTCGAGAAACATCCAACGCAGCATGGGCTTTTCCTTTCCGGTAACCGGCACCCGACCGAATACCGAACAAAAACCTACCGCGCCGATCGTGGGCTGCAAGGGCAAAAGTGGGAATCGACAAGCGGGCCGGTTACAACGCGGCCATGCGCTGGGTGATCCTGTTGCTGTTTCTGGTCGCGGCCTCCCCGAACACCGCGACGCCGACCGTCCCCGCCAACGGCGACGAGCCCGCGCTCGAGTCGTCCGAGCAGACCGTCAAGGTCACCGGCGAAACCAACGACGCGAAGATCGCCCAGCGGCTACGGGAGATTTACGAGGCGTCGGAGCGGTACCAGGGGCTGACCGTGGACGTGCGGGACGGGATCGTGTTTCTCGAAGGCGAGGCCGGCACGGACGAGTACAAGGCTTGGGCGTCGGAGCTGGCGCGTAAGACCGAGGACGTGGTCGCGGTGGTGAACAACATGTCGGTGACCCCGGCGCCGGTGTTGGAGACGGAGACGATTTCGCGCGAGGTGGCCGATCTTTGGAAGGGGTTCTTGCGATCGTTGCCGCTGATCGGCATCGGGCTGCTGGTGCTGATCGCGTGCATCCTGCTGGCGGGGATCATCGGGCGGCTGTTGACGTTGCCGCTCAAGCAGCTGACCGACTCGACGCTGCTGCGGGGCGTGGTGCGCAAGCTCGTGGCGGTGCTGGTGATCCTCGGCGGGCTGTACCTGTTCCTGCGCATTACCGGGCTGACCAACATCGCGCTGACCGTCGTCTCCGGCACCGGCATCATCGGCCTGGTCATTGGCTTCGCGTTCCGCGACATCGCTGAGAACTTCCTCGCGTCCATCCTCATCTCCGTCCAAACCCCCTTTCAGATCGGCGACGTCATTGAGGTCACCGGCTACACCGGCGTCGTCCAGAAGGTCACCATGCGCGGCACCGTGCTGGTCGACTTCGACGGCAACCACATCCAGATTGCCAACGCGACCATTTACAAGTCGACGATCAAGAACTTCACCGCCAACCCGAAGCTGCGGCTCACGTTTGTCGTCGGCATCGGCTACGACGCCTCGGTCAAGCTCGCCCAAGACGCGGCGCTGAAGGTGCTGCAGCATCACTCGGCCGTGCTCGACGACCCGGAGCCGACGGTGCTCGCGGACAATCTTGGATCGTCCACGATCAACATGAAGGTCTACTTCTGGATCGACGGCTCCAAGCACAGCGGGCTCAAGATCAAGTCGTCGATGATCCGCCTGGTGGTGCGGGCCCTGGAGAACGCGGGGATCAGCATGCCCGACGACGCGCGCGAGATCATCTTCCCCGACGGCGTGCCGGTGCGGCAGGTGGAGGAGCAGACCAAGCCAACCGTGCCCTCGACGCCGGCGACGATCATCGATACGGCCGAGGAAGTCACCGCCGGCGAAGGCGATCTCGACAGCGACGTCGACGACATCCGCAAGCAGGCTCAAGAGTCGCGCGATCCGGAGGAGGGGCGGGACATCTTGGCGGAGAGCAAGTGACCCATTTTGCGGCCGCGGCGCAGCCG
>JBCDCH010000092.1 GCA_039182125.1 Planctomycetota bacterium | reverse complement strand
CGAGCTCATCGGCCTCGATCGCGCAACCGCGGTTGACTCGCTCAACCATCTGGTGTTCGAGCGTACGGAGTAACGGGGTCATGCACTGACGGTCGAAGCCCGTGCGACAAGCGTCGGCGTGACCTCCACCACCGAGCCCGCGGTTACGTCGAAGTCCAACGCACACTTGGCCGCGAGTTGGCCAATCTGGTACGCCTGCTGATCGATGCTCGTCAGCGGCAACAGGCTCGTATCGAACACCTCGTTGCCATAGCCAATGACCGCCAGGTCAGCCGGCACGGCCCGTCCGAGCGAGCGCCCGGCTTCGATGATCTGCAACGCGAGGTGGTCCGACGACGCGATGACCGCGGTCACGTCGGGGTTGTCCCGCAGCAACTCGACGATCCGTGGCCGCTCGGCCGAACCGACGGTTTCGACGTGACAGACCAATCCGTCCGGGACGCACGCCTTGAAGGCCGCTTCCCGTCGCACGCACCACGCCTGCAACCGGTCAAGCCCGGCGAACGCGATCCGTCGATGGCCCTGCTCGGTCAAGTGATCCACGGCCAATCGCATCGCGGCCGACTCGTCCGTGGTGACCATGGTCGCGTTGGACACGCCCGGCAACTGGTCGTCGATGCTCACGATGGGCCAACCGCGCTCGCCGATCTGCGTCATGCAGTCGATGGCCTGCTGGTCGAACAATGGCCAGGTGATGATCGCATCGACCCGCCGGTCGATCAGGCGGACGAGCCGTTCATGTTCGAGCCGATCGGCGGTACCGGCTCCGGTACTGATGCTCGAATGGCCGATGCGAATGGACGAACCGGCCGTTGACTCGTCCGCTTGGCGGTTGACGGTCGGGTGGACCAACGCGTTGGGCCAGAGCACGATCGGAACCCGCTTGGCCGCGAGCAGCTTGTCGTGGATGCCATAGAGCACGCCCGTCCAGTACACGTCGAACGGCGCGGCAAAAACACCGATGGTGTTCGTCTTCCCCGTCTGCAGACCCTGCACCAACAGGTTCGGCCGCCATCCCAACTCGACGGCGATCTTGTGGACCCGCTTCTGCGTTTCCTCGCTGAACTCGTTGATCTTGACCCCGCGCAGAATGCGCGAGACCGCAGCGAGCGACACGTTGGCCTCCTCGGCTATATCTTTGAGGCGCGGGGCGCGTTGCTTCACGCGGCGAGCTTACCAAATTTCCGGGCAACGTCCGCGCGATCGGTGGTTGCCATTCCGACAGTTGCGCTATGTTTGGCCATGCAACCCAACCGCGCACTTGGCTCGCAGATCTGGATCGAGCCCGACGCCACCGCCGAGCAGATCGACACGCTGTTTGCCAAAGCCGCAACGAGCGGGCTTGGCATGGCGCGACTATTTCTCATGTGGAACTGGATCGAGCGCGAGCCGGCCGTGTGGGACTTCGGCATCTGGGATCAAGCCTTCGACGCGGCCGAACGTCACGACATTCGGATCAAGGCCACGCTCACCGCCAACAGCGGGCCGTGGCACGTCGGCACGCCGGCCGTGCAACACACCCACACCGGCTTCCTCACCGACGACCATCTCGCTCACGCACGGACCTACGTCGAGAAATGTGTTTCCCGATTCGCGGATCATCCCGCGCTCGCCCAGTGGGTGTTGTGGAACGAGCCGGTCGATGAAGCGTTCGGCGGCGAGGCGTATCTCGCGTTCTGGCGAAAGTGGCTGCGAACACGCTACGCCAACGATATCACCGCACTGAATCGTCGCTGGCAGTGCGGCTTCGACGACTTCGCGCAGGTGCCCTACTTCGCCGAGGTCGCTCATCCCGCCCACCGGCGGAGCCACTGGCTCGTCCATCGCATCGGCTTCGATGAGCTCGCATGCCGCGCCGATTGGCTCGTCCAGGAACTGCGCTGGGTTGTCGAAGTGGTGCGGGCGCACGACCCGTCGACACCGCTTTGCGTCAACCCGACCGCAATCCACGCCAACCAACCGGCGATGGGGACGAACCTCTCGGCAATGACCGACATGGTCGATGCCCTCGGGGCGAGTTTTCACCCGGCGTGGCATTTCACCTTCGCCCCGCGCCACGACTTCACGGCGCTCATCCACGCCTGCGTGCGCCATCTTACACACATCGACGGCATCCGCGCGGTCGAGGTCACGGAACTTCAAACCGGCAACACTTACGAGTCATCGAACCGACCGTGCGACGTGACGCCGGGCGAGATCGTCCGTTGGCACCTGGCCGCCTTCGCTGGTGGCGCGACGAGTGTGACGGGCTGGTGTTTCAACGCGCGAGCCCAGGACTTCGAGGCCGGCGACTGGGGGCTGCTCGACGACGCGGACGAGCCGAGCGTGCGGAGCGAAGCCGTCGCCGACCTACGCCAACGGCTCGATCGCATTGTCGCCAAAACGGGGGACTGGACACCGGCCACGCCGACGCTGTGGATCGCGGTCAGCAACGCGAGCCAACAACGCGATGCGGTCCGCGAGATGAACAACACGTCGTCCGTCGCCGGCCGGAAGGTGGACGACCCGGCCCACGCCGCAGCCCATCTCGCGACGATCGCCGCACAGCTAGGCGTTGCCGCATCGATCGCCCAACTCGACGTCATTCTCGCACGCGCCACCAAGGGGCAGACGGTCATCCTCCCGCACGTCTCCGTCCTCACGGCTGACGAATCGAAAGCGCTGCTCGGACTGGTACGGTCCGGCGTGCACGTGATCTGTGACGGGCTGACGGGGCGATACGACCGGGACGCCCTCCTGCACAAGCGTTGGCCGGTCGGCTGGACCGATGCCGCCGGCTTGCGTTGTGTCGGGCTTTCCACGAATTTCGCGCACTACCCCTTGGTGGATCTGGCCGACCGACCAGCGGGGATCGCCGCCGCGTCACGGGCGGTGGTCGATGCGTCGGACGAGTGGGAAAGATCGACGGACCTGCGGTTTGCCGGGGACAACTCGCCGGTGTTTCTCTCGCGCGAACTCGGGCAAGGCCGACTCACGTTCGGCCGATTGCTGCTTGCCGCCACGCTCGTGCATGACGCCGACACGCATCCGCACTTCCGGGCCTGGCTCGCCAAACAACTCCCACCGGCCGATGTGCGGCCGCTGCCTGCAAAGGCCGGGGTGTTGGCACTGCCCGTCAACTGCGAGCACGGCCGCCTCACGGTAATCCTCGCGGAGAACGACGATGACGTCACGCTCGCCGTGCCGGCCGGTACCGACCACCACGATCTTTGGTCGGACCGCCCTCTCGGCCGGGCAACGCACGGCGAGCTACGGGTGCGCCCGGAAAGCGGTGTGAGCCTGCTGTGGTCGGCGTGAACACCTAGCGCACATACGCCTTCAAGGTCGCGTGTTCGCCTTCACCAAGCGGCCGGACGACATAACGTCCCACCGCCGCGGGAACGATCCACGTCTCGGCGTAATGCACTTCGAACGGCTCGAAAGCCCCGGTCGGTGATTCCACCACGGCCGCGTCGCCCTTCACGAGGTTGAGCACATGGACCCCGCCGGTTTCGACGCCACCGGTGTCGTGTTCAACAGACTGGGCGAACCAGTGCCGGCGCGTCTCGATGAACTCTCGCCGGTGTAGCCCGGTCCGCTCCTCGCGCCAGCCGTCACCCTCGGCCACGGGTTCCACGACGTTGATCAACTCACGCTCGCAGAACGCCGTGTCGCGGCCGAAGTCGATGTTGGCCATCCCGCAGTCAATGTTGATCGGGCGCGGCTTACCGTCGAGACCAAGCCGACCCCAGTCCCAAAGCTTGAACGTGAAGATGTATGGGGTCGCGCTGATCTCGAGGACCATCGTGTTCTTCCCACTGCAATGCACCGTTCCGGCTGGGATCAGAAAGTGATCGTGCGGCTTGGCCGGTACGATGTTGACGAAGCGTTCGGCATCGAACGGCGCACCGCCCGCCTGTGCCGTCTCGAGTGCCGCCCGGAATTCTTGCGGATCGACGCCCGCTTTCACCCCGAGGTAGCACGCCCCGTCATCCGCGGCATCGAGCAGGTAGTAGCTCTCGTCCTGCGTGTAGTGCATGCCGAAATGCTGCTGGATGTATTCGGTGAGCGGGTGGATCTGCAGGCTGAGGTTCCCGCCGTCCATCGTGTCGAGGAAGTCGAAGCGGATGGGAAACTCATCACCGAACCGTGCATGGACCGGATCGCCGAGCAGTTCCCGCGGATGACGAAACAGCAGGTCCAGACTCGGCAACTCCATGCGGCCATCATCGAACGCGAGCATTAGCGAGTTTTCCTCGGGCACGCAATCGAAGCACCACGCGTAGTTCGGCGGCCCATCGGGCAACTCACACACCTCGCGCATCCACTGCCCGCCCCACGGACCTGGGTCGAAAAACGGCACGACCCGGAACGGTCGCGTCGTCGCCGACGCCAGCGAACGCCGAACGTCCGACCCGGCCGCGAGTTTGGGTGTGTCGGTCGTCGTGTCCAGGAAGAAGTCGGCCCGCTCGAGCAAAGGCCGTTTGTGTGCGTCGAGCGTCCGCCAGTCCACGAAGAATGAACGCTTGTACAGCAGGTTGGCCGGGGTGCCGGCGTTGTCGGCACCGAGGTTGCCCACCCGTCCAGCGCGTTGCCGCTGCTGAATCTCCCAGCGGGGCATATCGGCAAGGACCAACAGATCACCGCCGATCAACGCCGCGCCGACACCGATGACCAAGGTCCGCCCGTCGCTCCGAACCGCGCCGAGCTTGTCGGGATCGAAGAACGAGGACAAAGGCAAGGCACGCAGGAAGCCGAAGATGGGATCGTCTCCGCCGAGGAACGGCGCGAGCAGCGCGTCGATCTCTGCCGTCGGCCGGAGCAGTTCGGCGGTGTGAACAACGTTGTCGAACGCGATACGCTCGGTCAGCGCGCCAAGCACCGACGATTCGTCAACACCGTCGTAGCAGTCGACGCACAGTGAGCCCCCCTTGTCGAGCACACCAGTAATGTCGTCCCACCCACATGCGAGGGAGCCGGTCGTCGGGATGACGGGTTGTTTGTCGTAGTTGGGCCGGCGCCCCGGCGGGAGTGCGGTCGAGATCATGATGTGCTGTCGGGAGAGTGCTGAGAAGCGAGATGGGCGAGTCCGAACAATGCGGCAGCGTCACCCAGTTCGGCGGCGGCGACTTTGACCGGATTGCCGCGCGTTGATGCGTTTCGTGCGAGACGGCTTCGGACATGAGGCAGAATCACGTCCGCGCTGCGCATGATACCACCGCCGATGACCAGGCACGTCGGGTCATAGCAATGCACGAACGTGACGGCGAGTGTCGCCCAGATGTCCAGCGCCCGATCACGAAGAACGCGGGCGAGTTCGTCGGAATCGGCATGCCTGAACACCGCCGCATAGTCGATCGCTTCGACATCTCGCAAAGCGCTCTCCCCGAAGCCGGGAAGTTGTCGCGCCTGACCGTGCAGCACGCGCGAGCCGACGATCGTCTCGGCGCAGCCGATGTTGCCGCACACGCACGCAGCGCCCTCTGCCCCGACGGCGATGTGTCCGCCGAGAATGCCCGCCTGTCCGTTCACGCCACGCAGCGGCATGCCGTTGATGATCGCCGATGTGCCGATGCCGGTGCCGAGCGTCATCATGACGACGTCGTCCACGCCGCGAGCCGCACCGAACTTCCACTCGCCGATCGCCGCCGCACGGGCGTAATTCTCCAACACCGAGGGCAGGCCACACCGATCTCGCAGCCACGCGGGAATGTCGAGCTTGCTGCTGCCGGGGAACTTGCCGAACCGATCATCCGCGACACGATTCTGGTGGACGATGCTCGGCAGGCACAAGCCGATCGCGGTCGCCGTGTCGAAGCCGCGAAGCCCAGCCCAGGTTTCCAGCAATCGCTCCAGCGCGGTCTGTATCGTTTGGTCCGCGTGTGCGTCGAAAACGGCCTGGTCTAAGACGGTGGCAGCGCGGGTATCGATGATGCCGGCTTTGATTCGCGTACCCCCGAGATCACCGACCAAAAGTGCCATTCGACTCAATCATACTGTGCTAAAGTAATTGAGACGAATGCAGCATTGCCCGGTCGATGAACGTGCCTCAAGCCCCGAACATTCTCTACCTGCATTCGCACGACACGGGGCAGTTCATCGCGCCTTACGGACATGACGTGCCCACGCCCGCCTTGTCGAAGCTGGCGGCCGACGGGGTGCTGTACCGAAACGCCTGGTGCGTGAGCCCGACATGTTCGCCCAGTCGAGCCGGGTTACTCACGGGCCAATACCCCCACGAGTGTGGCCAGTTCGGCCTCGGTAATCGCGGCTTTCCGCTCGCGCATCCCGAGCGTCACCTCGTCCACACGCTCCGCAAGGCTGGATACTTCAGTGCGCTGCTGGGGGTGCAACACCTTGTTCCCGATGAGCGTGATCTCGGTTACGACTTCGTCCGCGACGCGTTGGTGGGTCACACGATGGATCACCGCAACGAGCCGATCGAATCGCCCGCGGTGGCGGAGTCCGCATGTGCCTGGCTGCGCGAGCACGGCAACATGGACCGGCCATGGTTCCTCGACGCGGGCATGGTTCAGACGCACGCGTTGTCGTGGGGTTCGATGACCGAAGCGCAGCGACCAACGCCTGACGAAATCGAGCACAGCTTCCCGCCGGCGCTGATCCCGCCCGGGGCTTATGCGAAAGAACACTGGGCACACCACCGCAAGTCCGCCGCCATCCTCGACGCGGGCATCGGACGGATTCTTGAGACGCTCGACAACATGGGATTGACCGAGCGCACGCTGGTGGTCTACACGACCGACCACGGCCTGGGCGTCCCCCGTGGCAAATGCACGCTCAACGATGCCGGGCTTTCGGTCGGAATGATGTTGCGCGGCCCAGGCTTCGACGGCGGCAAAGTGATTGATCAGCACGTCAGTCACCTCGACCTCGCCCCGACTTTCTGCGCGTTGGCAGGGATCGATCCCGAGCCGTGGTACCAGGGCAGATCGCTACTCGATCCGACCACCGAACGCCTGCACTTCAGCGAGATCAATCACCACGGCCACCACCAGCCCGAACGTTCAGTTCGCGACGAGCGTTGGCGGTTGGTGCGACGCTGGTGGTCCGAGGACCGGCCTTACCTGTACAACGCCGACCCGACCCCGGCCCGTCGCGCGTGGGCCGAGCTTGATCCCGCACCCGTCGCGTTCGAAACGAGTAACCTGCCCGAACTTCATGACGCGCTGTACGACTGCGCGATCGACCCGTATCAGACTTGCAACCTCGTCGATGACCCGCGCGTCGCCGAAGTTCACGACCGACTCTCCAACGCCCTCGACTCTTGGATGCACGACACCGGCGACATTCTGCCGGCCGCTCATGCCTTCAACCCCGACACTCACTCCTGCCTGGGTTCCACTTGACGCTCATCACATCGCCAACGTCCTCACACTCAAACCACGTCACCAAGCACTCATTGGACGGAACCGCATGGACCGCCCGACTAACCCGTGTGCATCCGCGTGACCGTGGGGTCGCACACGATCAGAGCGACGCCCCCACGAATCTTGCAGACGTGGTGATCCCCGCGTCGGTGCCGGGTTGCGTCCACACGGATCTTCTGGCGGCGGGGCTGATTGACGATCCGTACATCGCTGACAACGAGCTTGGGCTTCTTTGGACCGGCCGGTGCGATTGGTCCTACGCGCGCGAGTTTTCCGTTTCGGAGAGGGATCTCGAACACGGGCATGTCGATCTCTGCTTCGACGGCCTGGACACCATCGCCACGATCCTCGTCAACGACGTCGAGGTGGGTCGAACGCGGAACATGCACCGCCGGTATCGCTTTGACATCGGCACGCACGTGACCCCCGGTGTGAATCAGCTCGAAGTGCGTTTCGCCGCTCCGGTGCCCCATGCGTTCGACCAACGGGAGAAACTCGGCGATCTCCCCGTCGCGGGCGGCGGCCTGAACCCGACCTCACCGCACAACATGCTCCGGAAGATGTCGTGCAACATGGGCTGGGACTGGGGCCCGGTCCTGCCGACCTGCGGCATCTGGCGCTCGGTGCGTCTCGAGACATGGTCCAAAGCCCGGCTCGGCGACGTCCGGCCCATCATCCGCGAAGCCACCGCCGAACGCGCCGTCATCGACATCGACGCCGACATCGAAGGCGACGTGACGCTACTGGCCACGCTCACCGCACCGGACGGCACGGCCTTCGACGCGACCGATCGCACGATCGTCGTCGACAAACCCGCGCTCTGGTTCCCCATCGGCTACGGGCCGCAACCACGCTACGAGTTGGCGCTCAAACTCCGTGACGAAGACGGACAGATCCTCGACACGCGGGGCATGCTGATCGGCTTGCGCAGCGTCGAACTCGAATCCGATCCCGACACGGACCCACCGACGCCCGCCGACGACCTGGGCCGAGGTTCGACCATGCGCCTGCGTGTCAACGGCGAAGTCGTCTACTGTAAGGGCGCGGATTGGATCCCGGACGACTGTTTCCCGCACCGTGTCGATGAGCAGCGCTATCGCCGGCGACTCGAACAAGCCGCCTCCGCCCACATGAACATGCTCCGTGTTTGGGGCGGCGGACTCTTCGAGGACGACGCCTTTTACGACGTGTGCGATGAGTTGGGCATCCTCGTGTGGCAGGACTTCCTCACCGCCTGCGCCTCGTACCACGAGGACGACGAGTCGGCCGCGGAAATGGAAGCCGAGGCCCGCGACAACGTCAGTCGGCTGATGCGGCACCCGTCGGTCGTCATGCTCAACGGCTGCAACGAAAACCTCTGGGCCTACAAGGACTGGAAGTACAACGGCGTTCCGTGGCACGAGCACATCGGCGATCGCGGCTGGGGGCTCAAGTATTACTTCGAAACCTTCCCCGCCGTGATGGCGGAGCTCGCGCCGACAACGCCCTACTGGCCGGCGAGCCCTTGCAACGGGCCGACGCTCGCCGACTTCGAGAACGGCGACCCCAACGCCAACGAGCACGGCAACCGCCACGTCTGGAACGTTTGGCATGGGCCGGGGCATTACCTGAACTACTTCGGACACTGGCCGCGCTTCTGTAGCGAGTTCGGCTTCCACGGCCCGGCCAACTGGCCGACCCTCGAACGCGCCATCCCCGCCGACCAACGCGCCTGGGACAGCCCGACGATGCGGCTGCACAACAAAAACTCACGCTCCGAAATCGGCGACGGGCAGGACAAGGCCACGGCACGAATGGCCGACGACTTCGACGTGCCGACCGACTTTGACGATTGGCTGTACCTCGCCCAGGTCATGCAGGCCCGCGCGCTGCAGATCGGCGTCGGCTGGTTTCGCTCGCTGTACCCCTGGAACAACGGGGCACTCATCTGGCAGCTCAACGACTGCTGGCCTTGCTCGAGTTGGGCGATGATCGACGGCGACGGCCGGGCCAAGCCGATCCTGCACGCCGCCCGTCGTTTCTTCGCGCCCCGCGTGGTCAACCTCGGCCCACGCCGCCCTACAGCGATCGGCGGCTGGGATCAAGACCCCGGTCCGCTGCGGGCGTACCTCCACAACGACCACGCGGAAGCCTGGTCGGCGATCCTGCGTCTCCGGCAAATGAACTACGCCGGG
Organism: Planctomycetota bacterium; assembly: GCA_039182125.1. Classification (NCBI taxonomy): domain Bacteria; kingdom Pseudomonadati; phylum Planctomycetota; species Planctomycetota bacterium. The sequence goes on along the minus strand of JBCDCH010000092.1, from coordinate 5,837 downwards.
CAGACGCTCGCCGAGCACACACAGTCGGTCACCATCCCGCCTCGCGCGGCGGCGAATGTAAACATGCCCGACGGCTGGTCACACGATCCCGCGACCTTCATGGTCGCCGAAGCCGAAGGTGGCGAGCGGTCGTTTTGGTGGTTCACGCCAGACAAGCACGCCCCGATTCCGAGCCCGGCATTCGATACGGAAGTCGACGGGCTAAGCGTGACCGTCCGGGCCAAAACGTTGCTACGCGATGTCTGCCTATTCGTCGACCGTCTGGACCCCAATGCCGTCGCAAGCGATGCGTGCGTCACGCTGCTGCCGGGAGAATCGTTTACTTTCCGGGTCGACGGGATTGACAGCCTCGACATCGACGCCGTCAAACGACCGCCCGTGATGCGAGTCATCGGCGACCTGCTACGTCCGGAATGATGGCGAGACTGCCGAGATAAAGGATCAAGCCGCGGATGAGCTTCTGTCGCAATGACGACTACCGATAGACACCCAACTGCTGAACGGTCTCGTACATCGCGACCGCGTTTTCGGTCGGAGTATCATCCTGAAGCTGGTGCGTCGGGGAGAAGCAATACCCACCGCCAGGCATCATGATCTTGAGTGTCTCGCGACAAACGTCGATGGTGTCGTCAACAGTCCCCTTGGCGACGGGGCCGGCGGTACTGATACAGCCGTGAAACGCGAGGCGATCGCCGAAGGTCTCCTTGAGGTAGGCCGGTGCCATGTCAGCGGCCCGGGCTGAAGCGTGTCGATGACGGTAATGCCCATGTCAATCAGTTCGTTGAACGCCCAACTACACGAACCGCAGGAGTGAATCATGACGGGCAGTTCGTATGACTTGGCGAGATCGATAAACGGTTGATGAATCGGCCGGATCTTTTCACGGAACATGTCGAGACTGATTCGTGGGCCGTGCTGGGTGCCGAGGTCTTCACCCATCCAAAGGAAAGAGATACCACCGCGTCCGGCTTCGAGGGTGCGTTTGAGAACTTCGTACTTGATGGCCACATAGCGCCTAATGAAGGTCATGAGCCCTGGGTCGTCGGTCGCTAGGCCGATATACATTGCCTCGTCACCGACGTGTCGTCCGATCCAGTTCATCACCTCGAACTCGGTGTGCGCGCTGACCGCGTAATCTTTGAACCGCTCGCAGTCGGCCGATACCGCGGCGTAATCGAAGTCGTCGGGCGAGGGCATGGGATAGCTCGCGGCCACATCTTCGGTCATCTCGGCGATCCGACATGGCCAGGGCTCCCAGTAGCTGCCGGTCGCGTGTTTGATGAGCTTATGCCGTAAGCCCCAGTCGGCGGAAATGTCGACGTCCGGCTCCGGCGCGTCCTCATGCAGCCTGAGGCCAACATACGGCGCACAGGTTCGGCGGAAGTCCACGCCCAATGCATTTGCCAGCCCTTCGTCATCGTCCTCGCGCGGACCGAAGTGGAGCTTGAGCCGGCGGTCGATGTCGGGGTTGCAAAGGTAGTTCACCGGCACGCGATCGGTCGGCTCACGCCAGAACGTCGCGAGCACACGCTCTCTCGGAATCATCTTGGCCATTTGGAGAGCTATACCCGTCAATCGCGGAGCATCAATGTGTAGGCACCTCCTCTCACAGCGAATCGCTCCGATGGATCACACTCAGGGACACGAAAGCACAATCGAGCTGCTGATGAATCAGCGGCTCGAAGGATGGAACATGCTCGTGTAAGGCTCCGCGGGATGGATTCGAACCATCGACCAATCGGTTAACAGCCGACCGCTCTACCACTGAGCTACCGCGGAAGGTAGCACGCCGCGTTGCCGCAGCGGGTCGAAACGGTAGGCCCGGCCCGCCGGCTGTCAAGCGCGGTATTGCCCCCCGCGAAAAACGATGATTGGCCCCGAAGTTGCTGCTTGGCCGATGAACCTTATCAGCCATGCACGCCACCGAGGGATACTTCGACGAGTTGATTCCCGCACCCGACGGGAGCGGTTCCGACGCCGGCTTCACACCCGTCGCCTGCCCGCCCGAGCCCTTTCGGCTCATGCGGCATTGGGCCCCGATGATCGAATCGCCCGACGCCCTGCTCGCCTGTGCGACCGCGATTTCCATGCAGCGGAATCCCGGCGTCTCGCTCGCGAAGCTCGACCGCACCCTCAACGGCATCGCCAACGAAATCCGCAAGACCGTTCGCGGGCCGCAACAACAGGCGCTGCTCGCACACCTGCACCATCACCTGTTCGACACGATGCTCTTCGCCGGCGACGGGCGGGACTACTACAACCCGGCCAACAGCGACATCGCGGAGGTCGTCAAGCGCCGCACCGGCCTGCCGATTCTGTTGTCGCTGGTTTACAAGGACATTGCCGGCCGGCTCGGACTGCGTGTCGACGGGATCGGGTTGCCGGGGCACTTCGTCGTGTCGGTCGCGACCGACGAGGGGCCGATGCTGGTGGACCCGTTCTTCGGTGGCGTCGTGCTCAGCGAGGAAGAGGCCGCCGAGCGCGTCCGTTCGATCCTCGGACCGGAGGAAACCGTCACCACCAACATGCTCCGCCCTGTGAGCAACCGGCACTGGATCACGCGCATCCTGCAAAACCTGCTCGGCAGCTACGGCGCGGCGAGCCGGTACAACGATGTCGCGGCGATCCTCGAGCTGGAAATGCTGCTCTGGCCGGAGCAAAAACACCTCCAGCGTGACCTGGGCCTTTGCCTGGCTCGCGTCGGCCTGCCCAGCGAAGCCGGCCGCTGGCTCGACGTGTATCTCAAGGGCAACCCCAACGATCCGCAACGCGGCGATCTGGAAGAGTTGCTAGCCGTCTTGCGGTAGACCCCTTGTCCCATTTTGCGGCCGCGGCCGCAAACTACTTCATCCTGAGCATCAGCACCGCACCCGGGTAGAGCACCTCAATCCCGTGGTGCTTGGTGTCGCTCGTCAGACGTATCTCGTTCGCACCCTGCTTGAGCCACGCGATGTCGATGGGGACGACAAGGTAACGTGCGTCGTGATGACCGGGGCTGTCGACCGGCAATGGATGACCGTTGAAGTGGAACGGGTGCTCGACCTCCTCAACGCCGCCGTCCCACAGCGTCAGGTGCAACTCGGCACGATCAATCTCCGCCGGATCAACGTCGACGGTGAGCGTGCGGGTTTCAACCTGATCATCACGGGCCCACATGCTGCCGATCGGCTCATCGACATGGACCATCGTCACCGCCGGCTTCGCGGGTAAATCCACCGTTGCGATCGGCGTCTCGTAGCGCACGTTGTTCTCGAAGTGGACCACCGCACGCACCTTCGCCGAACCGGAGTCGGGGATCATCGACGTGTCCCAATCGGCAACGAACGGCGCGGCACTGACGCGCCCGCCACCGCCGACGAACTTGCCTTGGTACTCGTAGCCGTGCCAATCACTGTCGGCGTCGCCTGTCTCGTCGAAACCGGCATGATTGGTGTAGTAGTCGACGTGCTTGATCACCGACGCGTCGAAGTCTGCCGGCAGGTCGAGCCCGAGCCGGACGGTCTCGGCGTCGATGTCGGTCGTTACCGTGGCGGTGAACGCACTAAGTCCGGCATCGGCGACGAGCGCGTGATCCGCCGGCAGCTCGGCATGGACCGCGACGTTGTCGACGAGGAAATGTCCGAACTCGAAATGCTCCTCGCCCACCGGCTGATCGCATGCAAACTGGATCGCGTTGACGCCACGCACGAGATCGGTGCGTTTGAGTTCGATTCGCGGAAACGCGTGATATTGGCGGACTTTCACGAAGCCCGCTTCCTCCGGCACGTCCGCGAACGGGTCCGGCAGCATGTACGTCGAGCGCCCGTTGAGCGACACCCGCTTGCCCGGCGTCATCGAATGACCGCCCCACATCTCGATCACCAGTTCAGCACCGATCATCTCATGCGGTGGCACCGGCATGTCGACCGTCGCCAGCCCGTTGTCGAACACCGCGCCGTTGTTCTTCCACCACTTGTGCAGCACCGTCCCCGGCCCGCTCACGCGCAATCGCGGCATCGGTTTGGGCGGACGTTGGTGCTCGTACTTGGCGACGATGAGAAACCGCCCGGTATCGGGCGGCGACGACGTTTCGGCTTGCAACGCGAGACAGAGAATCAGGGCCAACATCGAACCTCCTCAGGTGGTCCGTGCAAGCTACTCCGAAGACCGACCAACACCAAGTCATCTTGAGCGCGGTCGAAGGATCTCTTCGACTTCGTGACCGAGCCTGCCACGAAACTGAAGAGATCCTTCGACCACGCTCAGGATGACTATGCAGAGGAGGACGTTGCGGTGGACACGTGATAATCCTGCAGCGGCTTCACGTCCCAATCGCCCTGCTGCAGCGACTCGATCGCGCGGGCGGCGGCAAACGCGGCGGTCATCGTCGTGATGATCGGTACGCGATTGCGCACGGTCAGGGCGCGGATCTTGCCCTCGTCGGTCGTCGGGCCCTTGCGGGTGGGCGTGTTGATGACGAGATGAACCTTCCCGTCGGCCATCATGTCCTTGAGGTTCGGTCGGCCGTCCTGAATCTTGTTGATCTTCTGGCTGTCGATCCCGGCCTCGGCCAGCGCATCGTGCGTGCCGGTCGTCGTGATAAGCGAAAAGCCCAGCTTTTGAAGGTGTTTCGCGAGATTCACCGCCGCGGCTTTGTCGGCTTTTCGCACCGATAGGAACACGTTTCCCTCGCGCGGCAGCTCGGTGCCGGCGGCTAGTTGGGCCTTGAAGTACGCCAGCGGGAACGTCTGGTCGATGCCCATGACCTCACCGGTGGAGCGCATCTCCGGGCCGAGGATGATGTCGACGCCGGGGAACTTGCTGAAGGGGAAGACCGCTTCCTTGACGGCGGTGTGCGTGAGCTTGGGCGGGTCGGTCACGTTGAGGTCGTCGAGGGATTTGCCGGCCATGACCTGCGCGGCGAGCTTGGCCCAGGGGATGCCGGTGGCCTTACCGACGAACGGAACCGTCCGGCTCGCGCGGGGGTTCACTTCGATAACGTAGATCTCGCCGTCCTTGATCGCGAACTGGACGTTCATCAGGCCGCGGACGCGCAGGGCTTTGGCCATCTGACGGGCCTGGTCCTTGAGACGATCGACGATGTCGTCGCTCAACGAGTACGGCGGGAGGGTGCAAGCGGAGTCGCCGGAGTGAATGCCGGCTTCCTCGATGTGCTCCATCACGCCGGCGACGACCGCGCGGCCGTTGCCGTCGGCGTCGAAGTCGGCTAGCAGGTCGACGTCGACCTCCGTCGCGGCGTCGAGGAACTTGTCGACGAGGATCGGTTTATCGTCCGCGGCCTCGACGGCGTTGGCCATGTAGTAGTTGAGCTGGTCCTCATCGGAGACGATCTCCATCGCCCGGCCACCCAGCACGAACGACGGGCGGACGAGCACCGGGTAGCCGATGTCCTTGGCGATGGCGCGGGCTTCTTCGACGGAGCGCGCAATGCCATTCGCCGGCTGTTGCAGACCGAGCTCCTGCAACATCGCCCGGAACCGCTCGCGGTCGCCGGCGCGGTCGATCGCGTCGACGCTGGTCCCGAGAATCGGTACGCCGGCTTCCTGCAAGCCGTCCGCCAAGCTAAGCGGTGTCTGTCCGCCGAACTGCACGATGACGCCGTGGACCAATCCTTCTGACGAGCCGCGACCGTGAGGGAGCGCCGCGGCATCATCCACATCTCCTGCGTTCGGTGCCGTCTCGCTTGAGTTGCCGGCTTCGCCTGGCGTGGGGGCCCCCCCGGGGCGGGGCGGGGTGTAGGACCCCCCCCGGGACCCCACCCCCCCCGAGGGCGCCAACACCGGCGGACACCGGGCGGAGAAAAGAAACTACGGCGGGGGGGAGTGGGTGGTGAGAGG
>JBCDCH010000091.1 GCA_039182125.1 Planctomycetota bacterium | reverse complement strand
GGGCACGGTCTCGCTCAACGACATCAACCTTTCCTACCTGCTTAGCGACAGTCTCACCGGCACCCGCGAGGTCCACACCCTCGTTGCCGGGCAAACCCTCGCCGTTGAATCCTCCAACCCGAATGATCCAGGAGCGGCGCTCTTTGAGTTCCCGCTCCGCCTCAACGGCGGCACCCTCCGCGTCGACGCCGTGGCAGGCAACGACTTCTCCAACGTCGACTGGGACGCCGGCTCACTCGAACTGCTCCGCTCCAACCTCACCGTCGGCACGGCCGGCCTGCTCGGCGGTACGGTCGTCATGAACGCGGGGCAACAACTGCACGTCCATCAGGCCGTCACCGTGCAGGCCAATGGCACGCTCAGCGTCACCGGCGACGCCGCCACCGCCGAGACGAACGAACAATTCGCCGCGGGTTCGTTGGGCGTGTTCGGGCTGGCCGTGTTCACGTCCACGCAGGTCGACACCGACGCCGACGAAACCGGCAACGGCTTGTTCAACAACGGCCGCGTCGTGCTCATCGATTCCGAACTCACCGGTCCGGTCGTCAACCAGGGCTCGCTCACGCTCGTCGGCGACAGCGCGATCAACGGCGGCGACTTCGCCCAAAACGCCGACGGCGCACTGGAAGTTTCGCTCGACCCCGCGCAGCTCGCCGCGCCGATGCTCGACCTGAGCGGAACCGCCGACCTGGACGGGGTGCTCGACCTCGACACCGACGCCACCAACTTCGCGCTGCTGCCCTATCAGGCCACGACCCTGATCGAAGCCGCCGAACTGGTGGGCACGTTCGACCAAGTCCGGGGCGTCGAGATCAACCCGCAAGAATCGCTGGCCGTCACCTATACCCCAACGGCCGTGCGGATCACCCGGGCGATCCGCGGCGACGCCAACCTCTCGGGCCAGGTCGAGCAGGGCGATCTCAACTCCGTGCTCAACAACTGGGGCAGCACCGGTAACACCTGGGCGAGCGGCGACCTCACCGGCGACGGCGTCGTCAACCAGGCCGACCTCAACGCGGTGCTGAACAACTGGGGCGCGACCGCCGCGCCGGACTTCACCGGCTCCGCCGTCCCCGAGCCGACCGCGGCGCTGGGGCTCGTGGGGCTGGGCTTGCTCGCGCGGCGGCGCGAACCTTTGCGTGCCCGCTGAAGCGGGCCCGCCGCGAACGCCGCCGGTTTCGTTTCGCGCTTCTGAGCTCGGTTTAGCATGGGGCGATGCCTCCGTCGCCCCGCCCCAACGTCCTGCTGATTTACACCGACCAGTGGCGCTTCGACGCGCTGGGCTGCGCCGGAAACCCCGACGTGCAGACGCCGCACCTCGACGCGCTCGCGCGGCGCGGCGTCCGCTTCGACCGACACTTCGTGCAGAACCCCGTGTGCATGCCTTCGCGGGTCTCGATGCTGTCGGGACGATACCCGTCGAACCTGGGCATCCTGCGGATGGGCGTGCCCGTGCCGGAGGACGTGGTCTGCGTGCAACACCTAATGCGCCGCGCCGGCTACCGCACCGCGAACCTCGGCAAGCTCCACTTCCTGCCCCACGCCAACCGCGACCACCGCGACCCGCACCCGACGTACGGCTTCGACCACCTCGAGCTCTCCGACGAACCCGGGCCTTACGAAGACGCCTACCGCGCGTTCGTTCGGCGGCACTTCCCCGAGCACCTCGACGCCAGTTCCGCTCACGCCTTCCCGCCGATGGCCAAGACCTACCGCGACGCGACCGGCTTCGACGACGGCGTCAAACACCCCGACGACCACCCCGATCGCACCTGGGTCACCACGGCCTTCGGCGGCCCCGACGACGCGACCTATTCCGCCTTCGTCGGCCGACGCACGATCGAACTGCTGGATCGCCACGCCGCGTCCCGCGACAACTTCTTCTGTGTCGCGAGTTTTTACAGCCCCCATTCGCCGCTGGTCGCCCCGCAGAAGTTCCTGGACCTCTACGACCCCGCAAGCTTCACGCTGCCCGAATTCCCCGAAGAATTCCAGGAAAAACGCGTCGCCGACGGCTTCGACGACGACACGATCCGCCAGGCGATGCACGGCTACTACGCCATGACCTCCGAAGTCGATCACTGGGTCGGCCAGATCATCGCCAAGCTCGACGCGACGGGGCTGGCCGACGACACGGTCGTCGCGTTCACGTCGGACCACGGCGAATTCCTGGGCGAGCACGCACGCTGGGGCAAGTTCTACCCCGGGCCGGAGTGCGTAGCGCGAGTGCCGCTGATCGTGGCGGGCCCGGGCGTGCGGCCGGGGACGTGCGACGCGATCGTCGAAGCGGTGGATCTGACGCCCACGCTCCTGGAACTGGCCGGCATTCCGCAGCCGGTGTTCATGGACGGCGACTCGCTTGGGCCGGCATTGCGCGGCGAGGCGTTCGCGGGCAAGCCCGGCGCCCTCATGGAAGACGCGATGCCGGGCTTCGGTTGGCGGGCTTGGCGGACGGACACGCACCGGTACCTGCTGCACGACGACGGCCGGGAAATGTTGTTCGACCTCAGCGCTGCGTTTAGCGAGTATCGCGACGTCTCGGGCCGACCCGAGCATGCCGACGCGCTGCTCGCGCACCGGCACGGTTTGGCGACGCGGCTGGTTCGGGTCGCGGAGAACCGTGCTCCGATCTGGCCGTACTGAGTCAGGCCCCCGCCCTTGCGGACGCAAAGCTACGCGCGGCCGATCGATCATCAACTTGGGCTGGATCGAAGGCCACGGAAATCGATAGGACTCGACAGAACCAACGGTTCCCAAGCGATAAGCGCGATCCGTGAGTCCGGACAAGGCCGAAGGGGCCGTCACTCAGACTCGGCGTAGGCGTGCGTAGACGCCCCGGGGCGACTTACGCCAAAGCGACACGCGACGCGATCTCGTGCCGGCAGACGCCCGAAACCACAACCGGAAGCACGGCATCTTGCATCACCTGATTCAATGGAGACGGCCGGGATCGAACCGGCGACCGGCTGCATGCAAAGCGACGCCAAATAAACGACCAAACTCGAGTCGCAAAAAATGCAGTGTTTTCTGCGCAGCGTCCATTGCAACGGTTGCCGAACGCTGCAGGGGGTGTGCGGCGAAAATGCGGCACGTGCCGCAAAACTCTTGCGGCCTAATTTTAGTTTCACACAGCTTGTTGTTGATTTCCTCGACCGCATAACGCTTCCCGGTCACCGATCGCGCTTCCTTCCTGAGGACGCCCAAACGTGAACCGGACACCACCAGCCACTCCGAAGAGGTTGTTGAAGAACCCTTAAGTAGCGCCGGTCAGCGGTTTCTTCACGGGCAGATCGAATCTGAAGCGTCATAAAGCCTCGCCGATCGATTCGATCCCTTCGCGTAGAGAATTCGCCCCAAATGGCGTTTGCTCCAACGGGCCCGCCGTTGTGACGTCGAAGCTTCGAGCAGCGGTGTCAGGTTCATTGATGAATTCAAAGCTGCGTTACTCGGCCCGCCGCAACGCTTCCCCAGCGTTGATTCTGGCCTCCCCCACGGCCTCTCAGCCGACGACCCCGCCGTGAACACCCCCTTAGCAACACCTCAAACTTCAGTAGTAACCTCCCCCACACCCCGGCCGAATCATCCGCGACGAAATCGATCGATAACGGGGTCTCCTCCCTCGTCGGGTCGAACAAAATGCCTTCTGGGTTGGCGAGCAGTTGGCGATGTGATTCGATCTCGCACGTAAGCTCCCACGATTTATCGTCTTTGCGCTTCTGTCGAATTGACTTCCTGTAAATCACGGGGTAACTTTAGAGAACATATATTCTCCAAAAAGCTGCCATGCCCCGTACCGTCGATAGAGAGCAAGTCTTGGATCGCGCCCTCAAGGTGTTCTGGGAGCGTGGCTTCGCCGCGACCAGCTACGAAGATCTCGTCTCCGCCAGTGGCGCAAGCCGCAATGGGCTCTACTCCGAGTTCGGTGACAAGAAGTCGCTGTTTCTCGTGGCCATCCGTCGTTATCGCGAAACGTTCGTGGCGCAACTTCTATCCGGCCTTCGAGCCGATGATGTGTCCGCCGCAGATATCCGCGAGGTTGTGCTGGGCGTGGCAAAGATGGCCGGCCGTCCGACGAAACGGCGTGGCTGCTTCTTGGCCAACGCGGCCATGGATCAAGCGAACTGCACCGCGAGCGTTCAGAAGGCAATTCGCGATCACATGGAAGGCATGGCGGCCGAGTTCGCGAGCGCCTACGAGCGCGTGGGGCTTTCGAAGAAACGCAGCCGAGAACTCGGTAATTACTGCACCGGTGTTCTGCATGGCTTATTCGTCTTAGCTCGCGCTCAAGCCAACACGTCCATGGTGGAGGCGTTCGCCGCAAACGCGGTGAAGGCTTTGCCGTGATTTTTTTACCCCAAAAGAGAATACGCATTCTCTAAATCAATTCACCCCAAGAGGTCCCAATGTACGAAACCATCCTCGTCACGGGCGCCACCGGAAAGACCGGTGGGCATCTCACTTTGAACTTATTGGAACGGGGTCTGCCCGTTCGCGCCTTCACGCGCAAACGCTCGCCAGAGTCAGAGCGTCTTCGAGAAGCCGGTGCGGAGATCGCGATCGGCGACATGCTCGATATCCACAGCCTTCAGGCCGCTTTCGAGGGAGTGAGACGCGTCTACTTCGCTTATCCCTTCACTCCGGGGCTCCTCGAGGCCGGCATGAACCTCGTGGCGTGCGCGAAAGAGGCCGAGGTCGAGCTTCTGGTCAATCTTTCTCAGATCATTACTTCGCGCGGACACGCGAGCGCTGCAACGCACCAGCACTGGCTTTCCGAGCAAGGGATGGGGTGGGCCGGAATCCCCACCGCCCATCTCTACCCGGGCCTGTTCATGGAGAACCTCTTGCTGATCGCTGCACCTTCGGTGGCGGCCGGTAAGGACATCTCTCTGCCGTGGGGCGCGGGGCGCCACGCGCCGGTGGCGGCGGCAGACATCGCCCGCGTCGCAGCCGCAATCCTCGCCGCGGAGGACCCCGAGCAGCACCTGGGGCAGCGTTACGTCGTCACGGGACCGGAGGTTTACTCCATGGCCGAGGTGGCCAGCCTGATTGGGGCCGCGATCGGCCGAGACATCGGGTACCGAGAGATCACGGACGACGAGTGGCTGCAGGCGATCGGGCAGTGGCCCGAGGCGTACAACAACCCCCAGTTCCGGAGCCACGCCCCGGCGCTCGCGGCGGACATCCGTGAGGGCCAGTTCGACCGCGCGACCACGGTGGTGCGCGATGTCGCGGGTGCCGCCCCCACGACGCTGCCCGCCTTCCTCGATCAGGTCGTCGATCACTTCCGGGACAGTCAGGAGGCGCAGCATGCCTGAGAAGCCGATTCTCGTCGTGGGAGCCACGGGCCAGGTCGGCTCCCAAATCGTCACGAAGCTGGCCGGCGACGGGCGCCCGGTCCGCGCTCTTGTACGCAAGAGCGGGAGGACCGTCCACGGAGCCCCTGAGTGTGTGGAGTACGTCGTCGGCGATTTGAACAACCCCGAGTCTTTACGCCACGCGGTGCGCGGTGTCGGCGCGGTCGTCTCAACCGCGAACGCGATCATTCCCACGTCGCGTAAAGACAAGGTCAGACGCTTCGCTTCCTCCGGATACGAAGCGCTGCTTGAGGCGTGTGAGCGGGAAGAGATCGAGCGCTTCGTGTTCGCTTCGGTGCCGAAACCACCGAGGAAGTTCCTCGATCGAGTCCCGCAGTTGAAGGCCAGCTTGGTCATCGAAGAACGCTTGGCGCGGTCACCGATTCCGACGATCGCCGTTCGGAACCCGGCCTTTATGGACGTGTGGTTGGTGATGACCGGCTGCATCCAGGCCGCGGGAACCGATCCGCACCGCACGGTCGGGAGGCGGTACGGTTTCATGCAGCGGTACATCGGCATCGTGGGCGACCTCGTCGCGAAGCGGGGCATCTTGCTTGCTCCGGGAGGTGCCTCGCATGGATCGCCCATGATCAGCACGCGAGATGTGGCGCTCATGCAGGCGGCGGCGGTCGATCTGCCGGACACGCCTCATCGGGTCATCGAAGCGGGAGGGCCGGCCTGGGTGACCTGGGGAGAAGTGGCGCAGATGCATGAGCAACGCTTCGGGCGTCGGGTTCGGTGCCTCCCGATGTGGCCTTGGCTCCTGGGGATGAACCGCCTCGCGCTACGCCCCTTCTCGGCCGCGGCATCCAACATCTTGGCGTTAACGCAGTTCGTCGCGTCATACCAGCCGGCTTGGGATTCGGCGCCCGTGGTGCGTGAGCTCGGCCTGCCTCCACAGCTCAGTGTCGCGGACTATCTCGATCAGAACCTCGTAGGAACTGCCCTCCACCGCGGCCGGACAGACCGCCCAGGAGCCAACCCATGACTCTCGCGACAACGACTTCGTTGCGTCGGGAACCGCCGATCTCTACGGCCTTCACCCAGGCGCCTCTCCAGATCGCCGGCTCGTTTGAGTTCGACGCTCCGCCGAGCGTGGTCTTTGACAAGGTGTCCCACGACGAGGGGATTCGGGCCGTGCTTCCGATGGTGCGCACGGTTCGGCATGAGGGCCCGGACTCGAATGGGGCGTGCTCGGTCGGTGCGGTTCGTATCTGCGACTTTGGGCCCGCGATGGGGAAGGTACGAGAAACCATCGTGTGGTGGGACGCACCAAGGGGCTACGCCTTCCAAGCAGAAGCCACGCGCCTGCCCATCCGCGATCACCTGGCCTACTTCCTCCTTGAGCTCACGGCACGCGGTGGCACCAGGCTCACGATCGAGCACTACTTCCGCCGCAGGCGGCTCCCGCACGCGCTCTTGGTGCGCGAAATGATGGCGAGCATGATCACGAAGGCGATGGCCAAGCTGGCACAAGACGTCGGCGGCCGGAGCGGACGGATGACCGTCTGCGACCGTCGCTCAAAGTCGAAGGTTTCCCGACCCACGGAAGACACGCCGGTTCATGCGGGCGTTCGGCACGATCAACCGTGAGGACGGACACATCACGATCCGGCTCACGTCAGCACCACCCCTTGACCCGCGGCCGCGACGCACCGTGTTGCTCAGCGCCCTGTACGCCACACGCGTGCCTTCGGTCGCCGAGGTGCATCGATCGCCGCCGCGCGCAGAGTTGCCCGCCCAACACGCCCGAGCCACTGAAGCCTCAAGCCGAAACCAGGTCGCGGAAGTACAAGCAATCCGCCGCGTCGTCGCCGCGTACGCCCCGGACCGTTCCGGCGAAGCTCCACCCACCACGCTCATAAAAATCGCGCAAAGCCGTCACCTTCTCCGGTGTCGCGGCAAATACACGACCACCGCCACGCTCGCTCCGAACCCGCTTCTCCACCGCCCGGATCAACGACCGTCCGATGCCTCGGTGGTGGTGCGTGGGTTTCACGGTCAGCGAATCCACGCACGGCCGGCCGAAGAACCCACCCTCCCGAAACGTGGCAAACGCCACCACTTCCCCGCCGGTAACCACCACCATCACCCGGCCCTCGGCCAACTCCGAAGATCGATCGGCGTCAATCCGATCAAACGTCGCGATCGCTTCGCGGTCACTTTGCTTCCCCGTACGGATCATTTTCGACGATCTCCTGTCGTTAGAAAAACGAAAACACTCGGTTCCATAAAGATGAAATGCGATCGATTATCAAAAGTATCCCATGTTTTGCGTAAGGCACACCACCCGCCATGACGTTCGCACAAAGAAAACTCTGCGGTTCATCCCGGCGTCTTCCGCCCGCCTGGTACAGGCGAGAAACCTCCGCCGCTCATAGACGCCCGACGGGCGAGCCGTGAACCCACGCCGAGCAATCCCGGAGCCGCGACGCCCGGTTCGGGCACGACCTCGAATGAACGGCTTCATCGTGACCAAAACCTCACTGCCCATGCCGCGGACCTGCAGCGTTATCGAAACGCACAAACGGGATAGGGAAGCTCGGCGAAGGTGTGAACGCGAGCCGATACGCCGAAGGTTTGCTCCAATAGCTCGGGGGTAAGCAAGTCGATCATCGGGCCGACGGCAAGGAGGCGGCCGGCGCGGAGGGCCGCGAGGCGATGGTGGGGTTGCCGGAAGTAGCGGGCGGCGAGTTGGATGTCGTGGAGAACAATGACGACGGTGGTTTTTCGTTCTTCGTTGAGATCGACGAGCAAGTCGAGGACTTCAAGTTGGTGAGCGACGTCGAGGGCGGAGACGGGCTCGTCGAGCAGCAGGATGCGGGCGTCCTGGGCGACGGCCATCGCGAGCCAAGCGCGCTGACGCTCACCCCCGGAAAGGGTGGCAACGTCGCGGTCGGCGAGTTTTTGGAGATCGCAGCGACGGATAGCTTGTTCGACGATGTCGCGATCCGTCGTTAGGTGGCGGGTGGCGAAAGGGATGGGCAAGGTGTGGGGGTTTCGGCCGTAGGCGACGAGTTGACGGACGGTGACACCGGGCGGGGCGATGGGGGATTGAGGGAGGAAGGCGAGGGTACGGGCGAGGCGGCGACGGGGGATCTTGTGTACCCGTTGCGGTCGTTCGTTGTCGTGTTCGAGCGTGACGCGACCGCTTTGCGGCTTGAGCAGCCCGGTGAGGCAGCGGAGAAGGGTGGATTTGCCCGAGCCGTTGGGGCCGCAAAGGGCGAGCATTTGACCGGACTCGAGGGTGAGCGCGACGTCGTGGAGGACCGGGGCTTGGGTTTCGTAGCCTGCGGTTAGGTGGTGGACGCGAAGGAGGGGCATGGCAATCAGCAATCGTTGATGTCGGCTGCGGTGTCTTTGTATCTCGTCCGGCACCCTCAAATCAGTTTTTTGCGGTAGAGCAGGAACACGAAGTAAGGGCCGCCGATGAGCGCGGTCAAGATGCCGACGGGCATTTCGTCGAGTTGCCTTGCGGCGGCGTCGGACCAGACGACCAGCGCGGCTCCGCCGAGCGCAGCGGCGGGGATGAGGCCGGCGTGGTCGCGGGCGACGGCGGTGCGGACGATGTGCGGGACGACCAAGCCCACGAAGCCGACGACGCCGGCAACGCAGACGGCCGAGGCGGTGAGCAGCGCGGCGGCGACGATCGCCCCGATACGAACGGTTTGGACGGGCACGCCCAGAGCGGCGGCGGAGTCGTCGCCGAGTTGCAGAAGGTTGAGCGGGCGGACGAGCAGCGCGGCGATCACGAGACCGAGGATCGTGAACGGCCAGATCATGGGCAGGTGGTTCCAGCTGCGAGCGTTGAGCGAGCCGGATAGCCACAAGACCACACCCTGAATGCGATCGGCGAAATAGACGGAGAGAAAAGACTGGAAGGCGCCGAGCATGGCGGTGACGGCGACGCCGGCGAGGATCATGCGGGTGGGCGACGTGCCGACGCCCGGTTGCCAGGACATGACGTAGACGAGCATCGTGGCGAGCAGCGCGCCGATAAAGGCCATCATCGGCAGCGAGAGCGTGGCGAGCCACGGGATACCGATGAGATCGGTGACGCCGAGGATGGCCAGCGACGCGAAGAGGGCCGCCCCGACGGTGACACCGATGATGCCCGGCGAGGCGAGCGGGTTACGCATGATGCCCTGAAGTAGGACCCCGGCAACCGCGAGGTTGCATCCAACGAGCAGGCCGAGGGCGACGCGCGGGAGGCGAACGTTCCAGACGATGCGGTCGGTCGGGCTGGCGTCGAGGGAGTGCAGCGCGTCGAATCGGGTGAGCGACGCGAGGACTTCGGCGATGGGTCGCCCGGAACTGCCGGTGGCGACGGCGACAACCGTTCCGACGGCGACCAACGCAAGCAGGACAACGAGGCTGACGGCGACACGGCTCCACCGCGGCTTGTGCGGCTCGACCGGATCGTCTGGGGTAGAGGTAAGCGAAGTCACGGTGAGTTCGCTGCGAACGTCCCGGGCGGGCTCGGTCGGTCGGGATAGATCAGGCCGTAGAGCGTTCGCAGCGCTTCGCCAGACCGAAGCCCCGCGTGCGAGCTATAGATTCGGTCGGTCAGGACGTAAACCCGGCCGTCCCGCACGGCCCGGAGCGACGCGAACGCGGGATGGGCCATGAAGTTCTCGATCGTGTCCGGGTCCACCCCGCCGTAGGGGATCACGAAGAGGACGTCGGGGTCTTGCTCGACGATGCGTTCGAGATCGAGCGGAGCGAGCGTGCGGTGCTTAGCGTGAGCCTCGGCTTCCGCGGCAACGTTCTCGACGCCCAGCACCTCGAGCAGGTCGCCCATGAACGCGTTGCGGCGATAGGCGTACCAGGTGTCGGACGTGCCGAGCAGCGCGAGGGCCTTGGGCGCACGAGCGGGCTGGGGTTGGTTCCGCATCCAGTCGATGGTCGCGTGCAACTCGCCAAGCAGTTCGTTCGCCCGGTCGGTCTTCCCGGCGAGTCGACCGAGCATGCCGACGTACCGATCGATATCGGCGAGCGATTTGACTTGGTGCAACACGACGGGCACGCCGACGGAGCTCTGCACGGTGTCGGCGAATTCGCCAAAGACGTTGTGCAGAAGGATCGCGTCGGGCGCGGTCGCGATGAGCATCTCGACGTCGGGGCCGGTGCTGTGCGAACGAGCGACCACGGGGATCGACTCGGCCTCGGGCGGAAAGACCGGCGGCGTGTGGATGCGGACCACGGGCTCGACGCCCAGGGCCATGAGCGTCTCCAACGCAAACGACGAGCAGGCGGCGAATCGCTGCGGTGATGTGTCAAACGTCAGCGTACGGCCCCGTTCATCTTCTACGGTGATCGGCCCGGTTTGTGCGAAGGCGGTGCCGCCGACCAAGAGGGTGAGCATCACGACGAGCAATCGTGCGGCGACGGAGGGTACGGCCCGCCGCCGCATACGGTCAACAACAAGGGGGTTGGGTATTGAGGTCACGAGATTTGGCTCTCCACGCAAAAGTTCATGTTTTAAGGTGTTCGATCGCAGCGCTTAGCACCCGCGCTTGCGTCGCCGCAGCAAGACTCCCGCCGCAGCGTAGAGAGATACCCACATCGTCGGCTCTGGAATGGACGCCCCCGCGAAACCCGGGGCCTGCAACGCGCCCCAGTTATTCAACACGGCGTTGAGTTGGGCTTGCGCGACCGGGCCGGCGAAGTCGCGAAAATTCAGCCAGCCTTCAGGAAAACCATCGATCCCCAGATCGATACCCCAGTTATTCAAGACGAGATTCAGGTCTCCCTGGGCCACTTGTCCATCGCCGTCGTAATCTCCCGGAAGGGGCGCCGAAACCGCGGCGAACTCGAGTGTGAGCAGCGGCAGGTAGTTCTCGAGTACCTCGTCGCCGCCGAGTTCGAGCACGACGCTGTCGATGCTGCCGAGCGTGAAGCCACCGTCGCCGGTCGAACCCAACGCCACTCCGGCAAAGTCGGCGTCGGCGTCGAGAAGAGCGGCGACTTCCTCGGTGATGTCGAAATCGAATTGCAGCCGGGATTGTTGTTCCAGCTGGTTCGCGCGGGAGATCGCGAAGTCGGTGATGGGCAGTGGATCTTCGATGAAAATGTCCTGGTACTCGAGGGCAACGCTGTCGGCGGCCGACGAATGATCCGAATACTCGAACTTCCGTTGGACGGATTCGAAGTTCACCAGGTCGCCGTCGCCTTCAAACACGTTGACGAACGCGGTAGAAGGCAAAGCACCGTTGGTCGTGATCAGGTCCATGTTGATCACGTCGTCGATGAAGATGGAGTACGTCGCCCCGATCAGGTCGGCGCCGCTAAACCCTTGGGCGCGGGGGCCGGCCAGGTTGTACTCCGCGAGGGCGACGTGCTGGCGATCGGCCGAGTCGGAGGTCGGGGGACCGTCGTTGCCGAAGGAAAGCGGACCGACCGACGTGGCGTTGGCGAGGTAGTACAGCTTTTCTTGCCCGGGCGCGGCGGTCGTACCGTCGGGGATAAAGGCGAAACCGCCGTTGACGTTGTCGCGATAAACCGAGTCGCCGTTCTCGTTGCGGACTTCCGGGCCGCGCCGATCCGCGTCATGGATGCCGGCGTCCCAGTAATCCCAACCCACGATGCCGTCGGACTTGGGCCACGGGCCGACAAAGTTGGGGTTGTGACCGCCGACCCAGTCGGACGCGATGTCATAGATCGCGGTGCCGTCGCCGCCGTCGGGGATGAAGTTGGCGGCGCGTCCGGCGTGCGTGTCGTCGAAACCGTCGATGACGCCGGCCGAGCCCTGCAACAGGAACGTCATGGTGTCGTCGGCGGCGGCGCGGGGCGCGTACGCAACGGCGAGACCCAGCGATCCGCAAAGCCCAAGAGCCGTCGCCACTGGGGCGTGGGACATCTTCTCGTCCACACGCGCAGCGATCGCAGCACGCGGGGAAATGAGCCGGGAGCAATTCGGTAATTGGATCATGGGTTCGGTTGTCCTGATACGAGTGACTGAAGATGAGGGCTCCGAGCTTGCGAAGACCGATTCCAATCGGGATCAAAGTTCGGCTTCTTGGTCGGTTCTTTCTGGCAACCCGCGCGGCCCTCTCACGAAGCGAGGCTTAACCGAATCCGTGTTCGCATTCGGACCTCGAAAACCGCACGGGCTCTGTTCAAGCCCGACCGGTCGGGACGGCGTGTCCGATGGGGTCGGCCGGATTCTCCTCCGATCGGCCGAGCCCATGGGCGTTGTTGCGCTTCCCGCCGTCCGCGGGCCCCACCACGCTTTCCCCCTCCCAACTCTCTCCTCTTGCTTTCTCCACGCCGGCCCACGCGCTTTGCGTCTTCGGTCATCCCGGCCGGTGACCCGTGAGCATCCGATCCGCAACCGAAGCCAGGCTCCGGCCCGAGCCGGAAAACGCCAACCGAGAGCCTCGGCTGATCAATGCGAAGCGCGGCCGTTCGGCCGCGCCCCGGAGCGTCTGTTGCATCAAGCGCGCCGCCGACGCAGGCCGGCCAGCGCGACCAGACCCGTGCCCAGCATGGCCACGCCCGGCTCGGGCACGACCGACACGGTCAGCGACGGCTCGAAGCCGGCGCGGTCGAGGCTGGTGTACGGGATGTCGTCGACTTCGGTCAGCAGGCGGAAGCCCAGGTGACTCACCGACGTGTCGTCCACGAGATCGGCGACGATGTTGGACACGTCCACGGAGAAGCCGAGGAAGCCGCGGGCGTCGAAGGCGGGGTCACCGTAGTTGCTGGGGTATTCGATGGACGAACCGCCAATCACGCCTTCGTACACGATGCCGGGCCCAACCAGTTCGAACGTCGCGCCCGGGTCATCAACCGGGGGCACGAAGTCGATGAAGCCCTGGGAAATCGGAATCTCCTGGTTCAGTTCTTCGAGCGTGTACTCGCGGCCAATGAAGTCGAGCGAGCCGATCACGCCGCCGTCGTAGTCGCTGTTCACGCCGTCCGCGTCGGGCTCGTTGGTGATCGCGCCATTTGCGGTATCGGTGTAGAGCTCGAGCTTGAACGAACTCACGATCCGCTCGGCGGCGGCACGCGAACCGAACACCGCGTCGTCGATGAAGAAATCAAACGTGGCGTCGAGAACATCGGCGGGATCGGTCGAGAAGCTCCGAACGCGACCGAGATCGACTTCCACGTTCGTGCGTCGCGTCGCGCCGTACTGCGGGTTGCTCACGTCGTTGTGGATCACGAACCCGCTCTGGAAGCTCGGGTCGGACGGGTCGAGGTTGTCGAGCGACATGCCGCCGATGTACCCGTTACCGGTGAAGAAAGGCACGCCGCCAAAGGTGCTGGCACGCGTCTCGACGTCGTAAACAACGTCGACACTGGACGCCGAAACGCCCAGCGCTACGGCACCGAAAGCGGCGGCAAAAGGAACCCGAACCATCAAACGCTGCATCGTCATCACTCCTTCAAGTGTCGCCGGGATATCCGGCTAGGTGTTCGCCCGGGAATACATCTCTCGAGCACTGTGCAAATCCCCCGAACTCGTGTCCCGGAATACGTTGGGTTAGGCCGTGTCGTGGTGGGTGTCCGAGCGGGTCGAAGGCGGGCCGGCACCTCGGCGATGCATCGCCAACACCGCGCCCAATCCCGCCAGAACCGCCGCGCCGGCGGGCTCGGGGACTTCGGTGACTTCGAAATTCAGCGCGTAGCCGTTGACTTCCACTCCGGTGTTCTGCACCGCGAAGCTGAATGTGCCGGCTTCGATCGGGTTGCTCAGCGGGAAGGCGGGGGCGACGTTAAGCGCACCCGCGATCAGGTCCCGGAGGATGTTGCTGCCGACCTCGTCGGCGTCGACCAGAGCGAAACCCGAGGCGACGGGCGGAAAGGCGATACCGTTGTTCGCGGTGTTGACCGTGAATACCGGCCCTTCCTGCACGCCGATGAACGCTTGGCCCGCGCCCGAGAACGCGTCCAGCCAAACACGATCGACCTGCAGGCCGTCGCCGATGGTCAAGGCGAACAAATCGAGGTCGCCGGCCTCCCCGTCCGGCGCGAAGGTGTCGTCCTGGTCGCTGTTGAAGACCGACCCGGTGACGGTGAAGTCGCCGGCCGCAGAGATGGACAACGCGGTCGGGGCCGAGATATCGCCCGAGAGATCGCCGTCCAGCGTTTCATCGTGGAGCGAGGTCTGTGCCACCGCCGCCGACCCCCATAAGCCCACCGCCCCGATCGCGTACGCGCAACGCCGGATCACGGTTTTGCTCGCTAAGCCTGCTCTGACGTTCCTTGATTCCTGTTGCATCTTGACCTTCTTCCTCGGGCCGACGAACGCACGTCGGCAAAACAACCCGCGGCCAGTCCTTGCCGGCCGCAACATTCGGGGCGGTGCCGGTCACTCCTCGAGCGACGCCGCGATATCCAGGTAAACCGGTCCCCAGAACTCCGGCCGTTCTTCCGCGCCGGGCAGCAGCCCGTGGCGTTCGACGTGGCCGTCCGCGAACAACACGTTCATCTTGCCGCCGTGGCGGTACACCCGGTCGGGGTCGCCCATGATTTCCTCGTGCGCCCGCCGGTGGAAGGAGGCGGAGATCGCCGAGGGTGTCGTGTAGTGCGAGCGCTCGTCTGGCAAGCCGGTGTAGAGTTCGCCGCCGATAAACGGATTGGTCAGCAGGAACACGTGGTCGGACACGTACCGGATGTAGGCGGCGTCGATGTGGTGGGCGGTGACCGACGGTTCGGGAATCATCTCCTGCCGGTTGCCGCCGACGCCGGTGTAGCGGTCGACCGTGTTCGAGGTGTTATTCGCCCGCTGCATCGGCCCGGAGTTCATCGCGTAAGACAGCCAACCTTCGGATTCACCAACGTGATCCACCCCGACGGCCGGGCCGAACAGCTTGGGAAACGCGAAGTCGTCGTCTGGGCAACGCAGCACCGCGCCGCCGCCCAGGGCGACGTTGAAGTCGCTGTCGTCCGGCTCAACGGGGCCGGTGCTGGCCCGATCGGCTTGCAATGAACGCTGGATGTACGGAGCCAGGGTTTCGGTCCACCAACCCGCGTAGTGGTTGCCGATCAGGCCGTAAGCGGCAAACGTGCCGTCGTGGTCGGCGGCGTAGCTGGCGTTGGCGATGCCCAGTTGCCGGAGGTTGCTGCCGCACGCGATCGCTCGGGCTTCGCCCCGGGCGCTTCCCAAGACCGGAATCAAGATGCCGACCATCAACGCGATCACGGCGATGACCACCAACAATTCCACCAGCGAAAACGCCCCGCGAGGCCGTTGGCAGCTTGACGTTCGAACCCCTGAACCGGAAGGCCGAATCAACCGCTCTCGGCCGTTCGATCTTCTTGAACGATATGATTTGATATTGAGATGCAATCTCATGAAACCGGAAGATAAAAAGATCATTCGCTCAGGTCAACCGTGTCTGACTCGATTTTTTAAACGTCGAGTGTCCGGGTTTGACGGCTCAAGCGGGGTCGTAATCCGGAAGGGGTTTGCTCAAACCGCGGTACTTTTCGCCGTC
>JBCDCH010000090.1 GCA_039182125.1 Planctomycetota bacterium | reverse complement strand
GCGCGGATGTTCCAGCCGTTATCGACGTGCTGGTACTGGCGTTGGGTGCCGGTGCTGGCGTTGAGCGTTTCGACCGTCGCCGCGCCGTCGTCCCGGCAGACCAGCTCGTCGGCGAAGACGCCGCCCCACACGTAGCGGTAACGCGGCTGGGCGGCTTCGGTGCCGCCGGCCACGTCGTACTCGGCGCACAGCCGCCAGCCCGAGGAGTAGAAGGTCGTCTGCCCGTCGGTGGCGGGGTCGTTGGCGAGCCCGCCGCCGCTGAGGGTCTGTCGGACGCGTCGGTTCTGGGTGTCGTACAGGTACGACGCGATCGTCGTGGCGGCGCCGCCGGGTTCCTTGCGGGACACCTGGATGAGTCGGTTGAGCGCGTCCCAGCGGTAGGTTCGGGTGCCGTCGTCGAGGAGGTTGCCGTTGTCGTCGTAGGCCTTGGCGGGGGCGGCGTTGACGGCGTGGACTTCGTTGAAGTTGGTGTGGGTGCGGTCCTCGACGTGGAAGCCGCCGTCGGCGAGGACGTTGCGGGTCCAGTTGCCCAGGCCGTCGTACTCCAGCGACTGGAGCCGGACGTCGTCGGGCAGCGTGGAGGGGGCGGCGAGGCCGTCCTTGTTGGCGTTGAGCGTGCCGCGTGCGAACAGGACGACCCGCTTCGCCGAGTCGAAGCCGCCGTAGAACGCGGACTGGCCAGGCCGCAGCAGGTTGTCCTCGTACTTCGGCAGGTGCTCGCCGTCGTACGCGTACGCGAAGTGGTCGACCGCGACGCCGCCGTTGGGGACCGCGGTGGCCAGCCCGGTCAGGCGGTGGATGCCGTCGTAGGTCCGCGTCTCGACCTGGCCGTTGCCGAAGGCGCGTCTCGCGAGGCTGGCGCCCGGGCCGACGTAGTCGTAGGTGACCAGCGTGCCCGCCGCGGCCGGGATTTCCTGGATCACCCGGAGCCGGTTGTTGGCGTCGTGGGTGTAGGCGAACTCGCGGGGCGTCTGGCCGACCGGGCCGAAGCCGTGGCGGCTGGCCTGGAGGGCGCCGGTGGTGCCGAGGTCGCCGTCGTACTCGAAGTGCTGGATGTGCTTGGCGTACGCGGCGGCCTGGATTTCCTGGGTTTCTTGGAGCGTCCGGCTGATCGTGTCGTAGGCGTGCGTGCACTCCACGCCGGGCTCGGGGCCCATGTTGTCCACCGTCTTGGTCGTCCGGCCCAGGCCGTCGTACTCGAACCGCTGCTGGGTGGTGCCGAAAAGCGGCCGCGGGCTGGTGCCGACGGAGATGTCGACCTGGGTCCGACGGTTCGCGCCGTCGTACTCGAACTCGTGCTTCCAGCCGTTCTGGTCCGTGTGGCGGGTGACGTTGGAATCCCGGTCGTACGCCCAGGACTCGGAGGTGACGGGGTCGTCTTGCTCGGCGAGGTTCCCGGGCGACGCGCCGAGGACGACGTACGCGGTCGCCTCTTCGGCCGACAGGGGCCAGGACACGCCGTAGCTGGCCTGGACCCTGCGGTCCAGGGCGTCGTAGGCGTAGGTGGTGCGGTTGTTGTTGTCGTCGACCTGACCGACGAGGTTGGAGTTGCCGTCGTAGAGATACCGGGTCACGATCTTGCCGTCGCCGCCGCCCTGCGCGAAGTCGATCGACGTGGCCCCGGTGCCGTCGGCGGTCATCTCCGCGACGGAGGCGACCAGGCGGTTCGCGTCGTCGTAGAAGCTGCGGGTCGAGTTGCCGCGGCCGTCCTGGTGCATAACCAGATTGCCGCGCGAGTCGTAGCCGTACAGGTCTTCGATTTCGTCGCCCGGGTTGAGGGTGGGGTTGGGGTTGGGGTTGGCCTTGGCCCGGGTTTTTCGATTCAAGGCGTCGTACGCAAAGAACGCTTCGATCACTTGGTCGGGGCGATCGTCTTGCGATACGTAGGTGTGCTTGACGTAGATCGGGTTCGAGTTTTCGTCGTAGCTCGTTTCGGTGACGTTGTCCTCGGCGTCTTTGACCCAAAATGGGCGATCGATCTCGTCGTACTGCGTGCGGACCCGGTTGCCCTTGTCGTCGTAGACCTCGACCGGGTTGCCGTTGGGATCGAACACCGTCTCGGTGCTGACAAACCCGCCGTAGCGTTGGATGCCCGAGACGGAGGCGGGGTCGTCCATGTAGCGCGCATCGCTGTCGTTCAGGTTTTGATGCTGTGATCGGTTAAGCACGACCCCGTCCGACACGCCGAGCAGGCGGTCCTTGCGGTACATCCGGCCGCGTTCGTCGTACCGGAAGTTCGTGAGGCCCAAGAGCACGTTCTGCGCCCCAGCGCTGTCGGTAGGCGATAGGCCGCCGATAGGCCCGTACATCGCCGTGCTGACGATCTGCCCCGCGGGGTCGTAGGTGTTCTCGACGACGTTCCCGATCGGGTCGATCGTCCGGACGAGCCGATCGAACGCGTCGTACTCGTAACGGGTGACGTCGCCGGTGTGCGCAGTGATTCCCAGACCGGGGACGGCCGTGACGGATTTGGTTTCTCCGCCGTTGTCGACCCCGTCGACGGTCTCGATGAGGTTGCCGTTGAGGTCGTAATAGCTGAATGTCAGTCGTTCGTCTGGCGTGCCGACCCCCGAAACGACACGGAACGGCAGGTCGCGCTCGTCGTAGAGCGTCTCGGTGATATTCCCCTCGGGCTTCGTCACCCGGGTGACATTCTCGTTGGCGTCGTACTCGTATTCGGTCTCCAGCCAGACCGTCTGTGCGTCGGCGGGCGCCGTCGCCTCGGTTCGCTCTTTAATCACGTTGTTGAGGATGTCGTACTCGAATCGTTGCTCGGTCGTGCCGGTTAGCGTGACCGACGTGTATTCCCCGTCGGGCTCGACCGACAGCTTGTCCGCGTCCAGCTGAGGCTCATAGATCGACGTGCGACGGAACACGACGTTGCCGTTGGGGTCGCGACCGATCTCCGATTCGGCCCGTTTCTGGCCCGCAAAATAATGCCCGACGTAGCTTTGAGTCTTGGACAACCGATCGACGCCGTCAAAGGTTTGCCTCGTCTGGTTGCCCCGTGGATCGGTAATCGTTTCGGGGTTGCCGTACGCGTCCCGCGCGTACTCCGTTTCGAGG
The DNA here is from genome assembly GCA_039182125.1 of Planctomycetota bacterium. Lineage (NCBI taxonomy): Bacteria > Pseudomonadati > Planctomycetota > Planctomycetota bacterium. Next base: position 13,174 of record JBCDCH010000090.1, on the reverse strand, counting down.
TCCAACTCACCCGCCGCCGCGGTTTGCCGCAAGAGAAGATCGTTCGTCGGGCTGTACTCATACGTGGTGACGTGGTCACGCGCGTCTTTGGTATAGGTGAGCCGCCCCCGTCCGTCGTACCTCGAAATAGATTCGGCGGCTTGCTCCGAACCGTCCGGCAGATAGACCACCGAGCTGATGGTTTTGATGTGTTTGCCTTGTATCTGAGGGGGAATGCCCTGCAGAAAGTGCGGCTTGCCGTCGTTGTTCAGGTCTTCCCCGAATAGATGATCAACCGTTTCGTTAGGGCCTAGGCCAAGTACATCGTGGGCACGGTCGGTCGTGTGAGTGATCATCGCATCCACCTGCGCGACGTTCAGGCCGAATTTATCCGCCAGGCTCTGCCGGTAATCGGGGTCGTCAGACCGCCCTTCTTGGTAGTCGAAAATAAACATCTGGACGTACCGGCCGGGAAGGCCAGCATCCGCTGGGCCGTTGGGAGGCGTGAATTCATTGGGCGGGTTGGAGGTTTGATGCGCAGGCCGAGCGTTGTGCGTTCTTCGCGGATCGATTTGAAGGCAAGGTTGATTAAAAAACGGGTCGTAAACGAATTCGGTGACGATCTCTTCCTGGTCTGCTTCTAACGCCGGAACGGTCGCGCTGTCCCAGCGTTGGATCTGGGTGATCCGGTTGGATTGCATCCTCCGTTCGGGAGCATCCGTGTCGTAGATGTTTTCGACAATCCTCCCCGAAGGGTGCCGCGTGATATGCCGTAGTTTATTGGCGTTGTAAGTGTGTGTCGTCACATACAAGCCGCCGCTTGGCTCTTCGGACGCGTCGCGCACCCCACGCGTTTCGTGCTCGAAACGGAGCAAACTGCCGCGGCTATTCGCGTCGTAGTAATAACGCCGCACGTTGCCGTTCCGGTCCGTTTCGGTGGTAAGGATCTCCGCCCCCGGCAGCCCCGGGTTTTCTTGGTAGGTGTACGTGAGCTCCTCTCCGACCACGAAATCGCCCTGCGCGTTTCGGAAACCGATGCTGTGGCTTTTCACACGGTCGTTGTCGTAATAGGTCCATTGCAGGGCCGGCTTGCCTTGCGCTTCGGGCTGCCCCCAGTCGCCCGACGCCCACTCGTTCGGGCGTACCACCTCCATGAGATTATGCCTCAGGCGGCTATTGACCGGGCCAGGAGCGGTGACTCCGTTCACATCATTTACTGTGTCGTAAGCCGGAAGCGTCGAAGAGTATTTGTAGATTTCGACCGGCCGCCCGGAGAACGAACCGCTGACGCCGTGCCCCCCGACATCCGCGCCGGTCGCCTTGACCAAGTCGCCGTGTTCGTCGTAATCAAACGTAACGGACCTGGATTCCGTGGGGGTGTTCTGATTGGGCGTCAATCTCACCGTCTTGAGTCGATACCGGCGATCAATAATGTTGTCGCTAGCCGGGTAATAGCTGTAGGTGATCAGGGCTCCACGCGTGTCCGTGATCGAAGATAGCCGCACCCGCCCTCCAATCACGGTGTACGAAAACGTCATTTCGTTGCCGGCCACATCTTTGATCGACACCAGACGGGCGACGGCGAATTTCCAAGAGTTGCCCATCTCGGCCGAAGCAAGGCCAGTCACGCCCGGCAGGTTTGCTTCCCATTCGTAGCGGCGAACCCACCCGCCGCGTGAAATCAGGATAAAGTGGTCGTCTCGCCAATCGGTTTGCGTTCCGTCTCCGTCCAAACCGCTCATGCCGGCCTGATCCCAAAGCTTGAGTTCCGCGAATGTGTCGAGGTGACTATCAAACTTCATCGTCAGGCCCGCGGGCGGATCGTCACCAAGGCTTGGTTGCGCGTTGATGCCGCTGGGCACAAGGGGCTTATAGTGGTCCCACTTATCGTTGTCGCCGGGCTCCTCGCCGCCTCGGCAATACACGAGCGACAGGGGCTTACTGATATCCTGATGGTCGCCCAAGAACGTGCCGATGCGGTAGGCGATGATGTAATCGTCGTACAGATGAGTCCACTGGCGGCCTTGCGGCGTGTTGTTGGTTTCCTGGCTCCGGTAAGTCCGGGTGTGTGACCAGTCGAAGCCCACCCCCTGGTGATGAAGATCGGTCACGGTATAGACCTCTTCGCCGCGGTCGACTTGTATCTGATGACGACAGCCGCCGGTCGCGGTACTCACGCAGCCTGCCTGTTCATTTCCCTGGCCGCCCAGTGAGCGTATATTGCTATTGGGGTCTAGTTTCGAACCGCCGTTAGGGTCCGTGCCTTCCGGGGCCGTGTCTCCCCCACCGAACTCACCTCCTTCCAAGCCACTGCCTCCGCCCGCGCCTCCTGCGCTCCCACCGCCGAGATAGCACCCGATGGCCTGTTCGACAGAAGGCGTAATGTTTTTACAGGGATCGTCGGGTTGTTGGTGGGCAGAAATCAGCGCTGGCCAAGTGGTAAGCACGGATACAGCAATGAGCGTTTTTGCGGATCGAAAGCGGTGAGCGCAAAGAGATTTAAACCCGGTCATATTGCGTCCTATGGTTTTGGGCGGGTGAGATTTGGTGAAATGTTAGATTTAAAATTCTGCTTGATTTTCTTGAGCGACCACGAAGCGACTGTCCTCAATGAATCGCTGCCAGCGCTGGACTTGCTGGGGGTTGTCGATGTAGCCTGAAAACCGATCTAACTCCCTCTGGGCTTGGCCGTGTCGGTGGAAGGCGCAATGGATAAAAATCACTCGGTCGAGGGCTTCCGTCCAAGTTGTCGCGTCGTCGGACAGCGTCAACGCGTTGTGGGCACGCTGGAACTCGAGCTCTGGCTGGACGCCTTCCACCGCGATCGCCTCGGCATACCCCAGGGCCATCAGCCATTGCGCCGTTTGATCTTTCTCTTCGGATTTGCGGGATCGGCGCAGGCACTCGGATTGCCAGTCTTTGATGTCTCCCGCGGCGAGGTGGGCGAAGCCTAGTACGCGGGCGACGTCTTGGCGGACCCGCCCGTCTTCGCCGACGAGGTGAGCGGCCAACGCGGCGCGGGCGTCCGGTCTGGCGAGCGGCTTGGCGAGCAACTCCATGTAGGCGTAGTTGAATCGCCAGTACATTTCAGTTTTCGTTATTCGGCTCAGCAAGGCCGGGAGCTCTTCGGCATAGGCCAGAGAGCCCGCCGCTTCCCCATCGGACAACGCCATAAACGTCTGCTGCCATAGCACCACATCGAGGTACTCTCGTGTGTCGCGCAGCCCGAATGCCGTTTTCGTAACCGTCGCTCGGCGGAATGCAGACCGCGCTTCTTTAAGTAGGCTTTCGCGCTGCCCCGCGTCCAGGTGGGGCGCTAAAGCACGGGCAGCGATCGACCAAGTACGCGCATCCCTTGAATCACTTTCGTCTTGATGAATCGAAAAGCCTTCGACGACGTTGTCAATCAACGCCGAGACGTTCGTGTCAGGCTGGATCGAAGGCCGCAGTTCCCCCACCAACCAAATCTTGCTCGCGTCCGACAGGGTGGCAAGTGATCCGGCGCGCTCGCGCATCCAGGCGCGGACCAGTTCGTCGCGGTCGTTCTGGTCAGCCGCCGCGATCACCCATAGGCGTTGCGCTGCGGTGATCTGGTCCCGCGAGAGCTTGCTTACGTCGTCCGGACGGGTAAGAAAGCGTGCACGCAATTCCTTCCGTGCCGTGGCTCGGCTCTCCGCCGATCCGTTGATCAGTTGATCACGCACCTCGATCAAACCCATCTCACTCAACGTGTCTGCAAACCACGTAGAGGAACGATTCGTTATCGAGGGTTCCGCGGCGGCGCCGCCGGGGTGAACGATCAGGTGAGCTAAGCAGGCAATAGCGAATACGCCTGGCGAGGCCCGATTCAGCAAAGTGGGAAGCATGGAACTCTCCGGCAAGGATATCGTGAATTTTGGTCGCCCCCTAACTTCGGGCCAGCGTTGCTGCCCGATGTCAGTCTCTAATGTTTGACTGAGCTTGGAGCCGCAAAGATTCCAATCGTTCGCGAAGACCGGGGTCTCGTGCATGCTGAGACTCTGCCGCCAGTAGTTCCGCGGCTGCGTTGGAACGGCCAAACAAAAGGTGGTCCCGCGCGACCCACTCCACCGCCTCCGCCCGAACCGGTTCCGATACGGTCGAAGCTAACGCGTCTTGCGCCCAGGCGCCGGCCGACCGATCGCGTTGGCCACTCAGCGGGAGCGCCCACGGTGAAGCGGCTTCCGCACGGATCAACAGCCATAGGGCACGCTGGTCGCCGGTGGCGGCTTCGGCTCGCTCTTCTAACTCAACTCGCCAAAGGTCCAATCCGTCTGTGCCTGTTTTCAACCAGGTCACAAGCTTTCCTAGGCGAACGCGTGGATTACCGCGCTCGTCGATGATGGCGGTTTTAAGCTGGGCCTGGAGCGCTTCCGACGCGAACAATGACGCCACGCTTTCGTAGTCCCAGTGATCGGCGTCTAAGTCTGGACGCTCGATAAAGCGGTTGATCACATGATTCGCCAGTTCCTCTAATTCTTCGTGACTCAGCGTCGGGTTTAACTCGACTAGAACTCGAGTTAAACCCAAACTTTCCGGATCGTCAGCGAGCAACCAAGACGGCTCCAAGAGCACTCGGTTCTTGACCTCATCCAGCAGCCGTTGCATCGCGCGTTCCCCGGTGGGTTCGTCGCGCGCTTCGGAAAGCCAGTCATACAACGCGTTGATTTCTCTGTAGCCCGCGCGGTCTCGCCAAGCATCGGTGCTCAAAAACCAATCCGTGGTCCACGCCCTTCCCACCGCCGGGAAAAGCGATAATAAACGGGCAGACTCACGGACCTGATAAAAATCCCACACGCCTAGACGCGACCACAGCGCCGGATCGACTTTGGACGTTTCCGATGTGGATCGCTCTGCCGGCTCGCTATCGACAGAAGCCCCGGTCGAAGCGGCCATCCTTAGTAACGCGATCGTCGGGCCGAGTTTGGAATCCACCGCCCAGGCGCGGTCTCGAGCCGCCCGTTCTGCCAGTGCTTTGTGATACCCACGGAACACTTCGAGTCGAGTGGGTGCTTCTAAGTAGTCGATCGCCCATTTGAGTGCCAGCTTCAGATCGGCGGGCCGGGCGCTCTGGACCCAGGTTGCGTCCGCGTTCTCAAACCACGCTTGGACCCAAAGTGATTGCGTCAGAAATGAGCCGTCAGAGGACTGAGAAACCCGCAATAGTCGCCACAGGTCCCAAACCGATAGCGTGGCGGCCCGCTCCGGCGACGAAGTTACCGTGGCAACAAGCCGACCGTCCAAGGCATCCAACTGCTCTTTAGTGCCGTCCGATCTGTACGCGTCCGCAACTTTCAGCCACAACTTAACGGTGGAGGCATCTGGTTCGGAGCTAAGAAATGTCCAGGCATTATTGATGGCGTTCGTACGAAGGTCATCCGAAAGCGTGGGCCAGGACGAACTCTGACGGGTGGCGACGAGCGACTGCAGTGTCGCTTCAGGCGTAGATGCTTCTTGCCCGAAGAATTCGTGCGGCGTCGACAGGAGAGCAAGTATGAACGTAAAGAGAACGGTGAGCCTTGGAAACCGCGATTTGAATGAGCCGTTGGCCGCATTCGTACCAAGCTGGTTCGCTGAAGTGACCGCTCTTAAGTAACGAAGGCTGCGGTTCAATGCTCCGGCGCAGGTAAAACGGATCGAGTGATCAGGCCAATGGCAAGTAATCACGGAAACCCCCTCAATGGAAGCGCGTTTCAATCGTCCCGAAAACTTAGGGGAGCTTGCCCGACATTGATCGATCTGTCAACCCCGGTTTGAACCCATCTTTGCATTGAGCTCGTATCTCACCGTGTTTAGTGCTCACCGCGTCCTCGGTTTTGGCCGATTCACAACAATCCGTCGCTCCCCATGCGGCTAACGGATCGCGCTCCGTCTCTCGCAGATCTGGCAAGTTGCTTGTGTGGCCGGCACTGGGTCACGCCGAGCGCATGCTTGAGGGGTTGCGGCTCCAACTTCAAGGCCTGCTGCAACATCGACTTGTCTGGCGATAGCCCCACCGTCATCTGCATGGGCCGGCTCAAGCCACCGACGCTCAGACCGTCAAGTTTTTATTCAGATCGAATCAACGTTGTCGCAGAGGCCTCATCTTCCGCACGCTCCGCTTCTGGGCTGCTCTAGCGTAAAAAAAGTCTTCCGCATCAGGTATCGCTGCCCCGCTTAGCCCTCCCGGTAAAAGTGGTCATATGGCTCATAAGCGATCAAATGAAAACGGGAGACGGCACGAAGTCCATCGGGGCTTTTTCGTGTTGGTGAGCGCCCAGGGGGCCTATGCCTTCAGGCTGAGCCGAGCCATGAAGGAAGGCCGGGAGTACTGTCGCCTTCAAGCCGCTGAAACGAAATCAACGACTCGCAACCCAGGATAAGTGGAAGGCAGATCCATGAAGACCGTTGCTGATTGGCCAATCAGGCCTGTTCACAGCTTCCTTTGAGGAGACAACCGGTCAAAACGATCAAAACAGTTGCCGAGTAGCAAAACGGTCAACGGTTCGGCGTGGGCACACGTTGACGGACGGAGGAAGCCTAACCGTTGGCGTGTCGCGAGCCGGTCGGTACAGTTCAGGGATGCCGGGATTCATATGTTTCGTGCGACGACGATTCAGGGCTTTGCGTTGGGAGTCAACGCGGATGGAGTCTGTCTGCCACGCTCGGAGATGGAGGCTGGTGTGGCTGATGGCGATCTGCTTGCTTGCCGCACCGGCGGCCGCCGATCCGGAGCCAGGCCGTGCGGTCGGAGCGGCAGCACCGGAGCCGGCGATCCGGCTATCGTTTCCGCCGAACGTGCCGATGTCGGTGCTGATCGACTACGTTGCGCAGCGGCTGACATTGAACATCATTTATGACGACCAGGTCGCGCGGGCGACGGTGACGCTGCAATCGCCCGCACCGGTCGAGGCCGACGCGCTGTTGCCTTTATTGGAAACCATTCTCCGTACGCGAGGCTTCGCGTTGGTGGATTTAGCCCAACCGGGCTGGAAACGCGTGGTGACGCTCCAGTCGCTGGCGCAAGTGGCAGAGTTACAGCGGATGGGCGACGAGACCGACGCTAACGTCGTGACGCGGATATTCGAACTAGAGCACATGACGCCCACGGAACTCGAGCCATTGATTCGTCCCTTGCTCACGACTCCGGGGGCGCAGCTATTGGTCGATACACAGCGTCGCGGTTTGGTTGTGACCGATTTCGTGGAGGTGGTGGAACGCGCAGCGGCCATGATCGACGCGATGGACGTTCCGGGCGTGGCCGTTACACGCCGGTTTCTGAATGCACGGCATGTTAGTGCGTCGGTGCTGGCTCAAGAGTTGTTGCGGTTGCTCGCGGCTGAACGGAGTCCGGTCGGTCGCGGCGAGGCGGAAGCCGTTCGGGTCATTCCTCAGGAACGAACCAACCGGGTGCTGCTTATCGGCTCCGAAGCAGCCGTCAATGAGGCGGCGTCGTTGGCGGCGCAGATCGACGTCGATCTGGACCTACGCACCCGAGTCTTTGCGATGCGTTTTGCCGACCCCCAGAGACTGGATACGTTGGCCAAACGCCTAATCGATCCGTTGGCTGTGGACCGGCTCTACCGGGCGACCATTGACGAGGAGGCATCGCTGCTGGTTGTCACGGCGACCGATGCGATTCTTGCGCAGGTGGCCGATCTCGCGAATGAGTTGGATCAGCCGATCATTGAGGCTTCAAGTCCCATCCGCTTTTACAAGCTGCAAAATGCCAACGCGGGGGAAGTGCTGGCGACGATCCGCTCGATCGAGAGTACGGCTGGGGCATCGGCGTTGGCCGGGTTTGCGATGGAAGAGGGCTCGACGCTGCCCGCGTCGCCTGTGGCATCCGATGCCTCGCTGGAACCGAGTGAGCCTGACCGCGGGCCGATTGGCTTGTGGGGCGGTGGTTCACCGGTTGCCGTACAGGGCCAAGAGGTGACGATTGCTGCGGACGAGAACACCAACACCTTGATTGTGATCGGCGATCCGGCGGCCCAGCGCATCTACGCAAGTTTGATCGAGCGCTTGGACAAGCGTCGTCCTCAAGTCCTGATCGAAGCAACGATCGTAACGGTGGACACGGCGGACGACGCGTCGTTGGGGGTGGAGGTGAGCGTGGGCGACTTCGTAGGCGACAACCAGACTTTCGCTTTCAGCCAGTTCGGTCTCAGCTCGGTTGGTGATGAGGGGGGGCTGGACCTGATTCCGGGCGTGGGTTTTAACGGAGCGGTGCTCGACGCGGACGTCGCAGACGTGGTGATCCGGGCGCTCAAGACCGATACCCGAGCGACGGTCGTGGCGGCTCCGAAGATTCTGGTCAACGACAACGCCAGCGGCGTGATCGCTAGCGTGGCGGAGGCGCCGGTGACCAGTATTAATCAAGGACAGAACTCCGATACCGTGACTTTTTCACAGTTTGTGAGCGCCGGCACGACGATTACGGTGACGCCGCGGATCGCGGAGGGCGACTATCTGCGGTTAGCGTTCGACGTATCGTTGGAGAGCTTCGCGGGCGAAGGGAGCGCGGGGGTCCCGCCGCCGCGGCAGAGCAACCAGATAACCAGCGAAGTGACGATCCCCGATGGCGCGACCGTGGTCGTTGGAGGAATCAACCAGCAGAACGTGTCTGAATCGGTGAGTCGCATCCCGATCCTCGGCGAGCTGCCATTGCTTGAATACGTCTTTAGCAGCCGTTCAGAGACCCGTAGCAACGCAACGCTTTTTGTGTTCTTACGCCCGGTGATCCTTCGCGACGACCGTTTCGAAGACCTGAGGTACTGGTCCGGGCAAGACCTCCGCGCAGCCGGCGAACTTGGTGCGGCCGGACTTCCCGTTGACCCCGACGGGTTCCCGACCAGTGCGACGATGACCATCCGCTGAGATCCGTCGAGCTCGCGCCGGCGGTGTTTTCAAAGTTTTCAGATGAGCATGCCGCACGCAACGCAACCGAACGACATCGAGCGGCTGCTTGCCGAGCTGCCCGCCGCAGAAGTGTTCGTGCGCACGGTTCCAATCTCCTATGCGCGTCGGCATCGGGTCATCGGCCTGGAAGCGAAGCCGGCTGCGTCCGGCATCGAGTCAGCGAGACTTAAGGCGAGCGAAAGCGCCTCCTCGGCGAGTGGGAGGCCGGCGTTTGGCGGCGTCGTGCTTGTGCACGCCGACGCCACTCACCCGCTCGTGCTCGACACGTTACGCCGTCGTCTACCTCGGGTAGTCGGTCAGTGTGTCGCCTCGGCCGAGACGATTGGGGGCGCGCTGGACCGGGCATTCGAACAACGCACGGGGCAGGCCAACGAAGCGATCGAGCGAGTCAAGTACGAAGGCGACTCGCTGGAACTACTCCGAAACCTCGATACGCGGGGCGCGGTTTCAGACGGTGGAGGCGAGGATTTGCTCGACGGCGAGGGGCGGGCACCGGTGGTCAAGCTCGTCAACGCCCTGCTGTTCGAGGCCTGCCAACTCGAGGCGTCGGACATCCACCTTCAGCCCACCGAGGTCGAGACCTCGGTGCGGATGCGGATCGACGGTGTGCTGTTCCCGGCGCATCGGCTGCCGCGGAGCGTGCACGAAGAGGTGGTCAGCCGCGTCAAAGTCATGGCGAAGATGAATATCGCCGAGAAACGGCTTCCCCAAGACGGCCGAGCGACCGTACAGGTCGGCTCCCGGAAGATCGATCTACGCGTCTCGACCGTACCGACAAGTTTTGGCGAGCGCGTCGTGTTCCGGCTGCTGGACAAAAGCGCCCGGCGCTACACGCTCGACGAGTTGGGGATGCTTCCGGAAGTCCGGAAGCGTTTCGGGCGGGTGGCGCGGATGGAGCACGGGCTGGTCCTGGTCACCGGTCCGACGGGCAGCGGCAAGTCCACCACGCTCTACGGCGTGCTCCAGGAGATCGACACCACCCAACTCAACGCGCTGACCCTTGAAGACCCGATCGAGTATCAGCTTCCGGGGGTCAGCCAGATGCAGGTGGCCGAGCGTAAGGGGATGACATTCGCGAAGGGGCTGAGGTCCGTGTTACGGCAGGACCCCGACATCGTGATGGTCGGCGAGATCCGCGATCGCGAAACCGCGGAGCTTGCGATCCAGGCGGCACTGACCGGGCACCTTGTGTTCTCAACGCTACACACCAACGACGCCGCGAGTTCCGTGACGCGCCTGCTGGACCTAGGGATCGAGCCATATCTGGTTGCCAGTTCGCTGCGGGCGGTGATGGCCCAACGCCTGGTTCGGCGGGTCTGCCGCGAGTGTGCCAAGCCGCTGTTCGAAGCGGAAGTCCCCGGGCAACTGCTTCGGTTGGGGCTCACGGCGGACGCGCACGACGTGGCACGGATGCGTGTTGGAGCGGGTTGCCCGGCCTGCCGAGATACCGGCTATCGCGGCCGGCTGGGTGTCTTCGAATTCCTTCCGGTCGGCGAGGAACTCCAAAGCCTGATCGTGCGCCGACGCCCTGCGGCCGAACTCAAAGCCGCAGCGGTCGTCGCGGGCATGCAGACGCTCCAAGACGACGGGCTACAAAAAATCCTCGACGGTTACACCACCCCCGACGAAGTCCTCCGCGTCGCCCCTACGTCCACGTCTCCCTCCGCTCCGGGAAGCGAAGCCACGCTCGGAAGCGAGGGGCCCGATCTGGGGCTCGATACGGTCTTAGATCTCGGTGATGGGCCTGGCGTTGGCCACGAATTCCATGCCAATGAAGGCGACGCCCACTTGGCACCGATCGATCTTCCGGGGGCGTCTTCGCTTTCGGAGGCGGAAGGGAGCAACTGAAGCGATGGCCGTCTTTGCCTACGAGGCCACCGACACCGAATCGGCCCGCGTGACCGGCACCCTTATCGCGGATACTCCCCGCGACGCCCGCGACCGCCTCCGCGAGTGGGGTCTCAGCGTCCACGCCTTGTCCGACCGATCCATGCCCGGACGGGGGCAAGTGAGTACCGGTTTCATTCCGTGGTTGGGGCGGGTGTGTCGTAGTCGCGCCGGCGGCTTGTCCGCCCGGCGGCACGGAGCGGCGGCGCTATTCCTGCGGGAGTTGGCGACGCTGCTGCAGGTTGGCGTGCCGATGCTCGAGGCGCTGGACACGGTGATCCGCCAGACCCCCAAGCGCCAGCGGGCGACGTGGCTGCTGCTACGGGACCGCGTCGCCGCAGGCGGGTCGTTGGCGGAGGCGGCCCGAGAGGCTAAGCGCTACAATCAGCCCGCGTTCGATCCGATCAGCACGGCGATGATTGAAGTCGGCGAAGACGCGGGTCGGTTGGCCGAAGTCCTCGAGGAAACCGCCGCTTTCCGCGAGCGCGCGGGCGAACTGAAAAACCGCTTGGCTTCGGCCTTGATCTATCCCGCGGTGGTGAGCTTCGTCGGGATCGCGGTTTGCTTGTTTTTGATGACCTACGTCGTGCCCGGCCTGCTCGAGTCGCTTGTAGATTCAGGCCGGCCGCTGCCTTGGATCACCCGCGCCGTGCGGGCGATGAGCCAAGGGCTGATCGCCTGGGGGCCTTTCTTGAGCGTCGCCGCCTTGGTCTTCTTTGTCGTGTTCGCATTGATCGTCCGCACGCCCCGTGGGCGTTACGTGTGGCACACGCTGCTTCTCAACTTGCCGGGCGTCGGCGGGGTGCTGAAGAAGCAAGCGGTTGTGCGGCTGTCTTTCGTCTTGTCGACGCTGCTACGCAGTGGCGTGCCATTCGAGCGGGCCGTCGGCATCGCCAAAGGAGTGACGAATAACGCCGTGCTCCAAAACGCGCTGACCCAGTGCGAGCGGGACGTGCACGCCGGCCGAGACCTGGGGCCTGCGCTCGAAGCGACCAAAGCTTTTCCGCCCACGGTGGTCCAAGTCTTCGCCCTCGGCCAGGCTAGCGGCACCCTCGAAAACCTCCTGGACCGGCTTGCGCGGTCCTATGACCGTCAAGTCGCCACGCTCACCGATCGACTGACCGCGCTGATTGAACCCGTACTGATCGTGTTGCTCGCCGTCGCGGTCGGTGCCATCGCCTTCGCAACGGTGCTGCCCATCCTTGAGATCAGCAACAGCTTTTAACCCCCCTTCGAAAGATTCGACATGGTGTTTCGTACGGACTTCAGGCCGCGTTGCGGCTACAAAGCGGGGTCACCGCTTGAGCAGAGGTTTCAACGTCTCCACTCCTCGGCGCGAGGCTTCTCGTTAGTGGAAGTGATGGTGGTAGTAGTCATCATCGGGCTGCTGGCGGGGTTGGTGGGCATCAATGTCCGGGGGCAGATCGTCCGGGCGAAGCGGCAGGCGGCGTTGGCGGAAATCGCGACCATCCAAGAAGCGTTGGAGGCGTATTACACGGTGTACGACCGATACCCCACAAGCGACGAGGGGCTCGAGGTGTTATGGACCGCCAGTGAACGGCTGGTCGAGCCGCTGTTGGACGACGCACCCCTGGACCCTTGGCGACGCCCATACGTGTACAACCGGCCGGGCAGGAATGGCCCTTACGAGGTGTTCAGCCTCGGGGCGGACGGACGCGAGGGCGGGGAGCCGGGCACCGCGGACGAAGACCTTGGTAGTTATCAATCCGTTAATGAGGGGGCGGCCGAGTGATCTTTGCCGCGACGAGATCAAACCCGTGTTCGAGATCCAGGGCGGCGTCGTTACGCTTTCACGCAATGCTTGCAAAACGCTGTGCCTCCGCCTCGGGGCGGGGTGGTTGGGGCTTGTTGGAGATGGTGGCGGTGTTGGCCTTGATGGCGTTGCTGACCGGTGTGGCGGCGGTGTCGTTGCGGGGGATGCAGACCAATACAGACGCATTAGCGTTGGTGGGCGCGTTGGGGCAGCTGGACGCCACGGCGCGGGAGCGTTGTCGCCGCGACCGAACGCCGCGGCGGCTGGTGTTGGATTTCGCTGCGCGGCGGGCGTGGCTGGAGCGGATTAAAAAAGAAACGGGTGATTCGCTTTCAAAATCAGTTTCCGCGAGCGCCGGACGATCGGTGCGTTGGCGCCGGGAGTTGAGGCTCTGTGATGTGCGGATATTTGACGAAGCGGGACAGCGGTTGGAGAGCGGTCAGGCGGTCGTGGTGATCGACGCGGACGGCACGAGCCCGGACTACGCGTTCGCGGTGCGAGCCGATTCGGAGGCGGTCAATAACGGAGAAGCCTGGTTGCACGGAGCCATGATCGCGGGGCGGACGGGGCAGCGAGTGGTTTTCGAAGGGAAGGAGGCGTTCGATGCCGTCGCGG
>JBCDCH010000089.1 GCA_039182125.1 Planctomycetota bacterium | reverse complement strand
CCCCCGGGCCCCGGGCTCCCGCTCGTCCACCTCGGCGCCGGTTGCCCCCCACCCGGGGGCCCCCCCCGGGGGTCACCCGGGTTGCTTCCCACCGGGGCTACTTGGTTGGTGCTGCTCATCGCGGTTGGAGGGGAGGTGCCGCTGGACCCGGCGGTGCGGGAGAGTTCCGGGCTGGTGGTCGGGACCGACGATCGCATGTGGACCCACGGCGACAGCGGCACCGGATCGATCCTGTTTGCGATCGACAGCAAAGGCCGGGTCACGCAATGCGTCACCATCGATGCGACGAATGTTGATTGGGAAGACATCGCCCGCCAGGGTGACGCGCTGCTGATCGGCGACATCGGTAACAACCGCCGCGAGCGGGAGACGGTTCGTGTCATCGTTGTAACGGAACCGCAAGCCGATGCGGAAGCGGCAACGCCACAGCGGACGTTGACGTTGTCGTATCCCGAGGCCATCGGGCCGTTCGATGCCGAGGCTTTCTGATCGAGAAAGTCGTCGGCTTGCGACCAAGTGTATTCGGCTTCGATCTTGATCGGCAGGGGCAGACGGTCGAACACATCACGACGCTGCCAATCCGCGTTCCGGTGACCGGTGCCGACGCGGTCAATGGCGTGCTGGCGGTGAGCACGGTGGTGGGTATCTACCGCTTCGAGCTACCGGACGAACTTGCCGACCTTGCGACTGCCGAGCCGACGTTCGTCCGCAAGCTCGACCCGCTCATGGAAGCCGTCGCGATCGACGGCGAAACCATCTGGGCAACGACCGAACAGAACCTGCTGCGGCGCTTCGACGCCAAGGCATTCGAGTGATCACTCCTCGGCCGGCTTCGTGGCCGGGCTTGCCGTATCAAGGTACGCCTTGTCCAGTTCCGCGATGTACACCGCCAGCGTCATCAAGCCGACCTCGGCCCGGCGTTGGTCGACATGTTCGGGATCTTCGATCGGCAGCGGCTGGATGCGACCGTCGATCTGCCGGACTTGCGTGCCGTAAACCTGTGGCTCGCCCCGGTTGACCCGGATGCGATCCAGCAGATAGGCCCCGTATCTCGCCTCGGCCTCGCCGGCCTCGATGGCGGCTTGCAGTAACGGCAACGCCCGCTCCTGAAGCTCGACATCGTCGTCGGCGTGTTGGACCAAAAGCCATGCGGCCCCCGATGCCTCACGGCCGACCAGCGACCGATCCGGCCAACCGTGCTGATCAAGCACTGTCGCGATCCAGGCACGGTTTTCGGCGTCAATTCGCTGAACCTGCAACACCACCGGCAATCCGTCGGCACCGAGATCGCCGTCGGATTCCTTCATCTTTTCGAGCAGTGCGGAACGAGCTTCCTGGTCTTTGGCCTGGCGGCGCAGCAACTCGTCGCGAAGTCCCGGCTCGGCCACGACCTCGGCGGGCGCTGTCGCTGGCGCGGTGGCGGGTGCCGTTGACGGAGAAAGTAAGAACAACGACAGGATGAGGGAAAGCGTCATCGTCAACTCCAGTCGCTTTGAGAGCGATGGTTGCAACGCCGCTCTCAACGACTCGGCGGACGCCAGAGATGCACGTAGTTCGGCTCGTTCCAGGCGTGGCTGGCGATGCCGATGTTGCCGTCGGGGAGGCGGATGGGCTTGCAGCCGTCGTGGTGCTCGTAGCCGTGGTCGAGTTCGTAGCGCTTCCACGTCGTGCAGTTTGTGTTGGCGGGCTTGTAGACGAAGAGCTTGCAGTGACTGCGGTACGGGGCGAAGGGGTCGTGTTCGCCGGCGATGATCTCGGGCTTGCCATCGCCGTCGAGGTCGGCCACGCCGATGCTGTGGGCACAGCGGACGGTGTCGATCACCTGCTTTTGCCAAGGCGCGCGGACGTCGTCGCCCGGAGTGAGCATGACGATCGGCGACCAGGGAACTTTCTTGGCCGGGTAGTCCATGTCCTCCTGCCCGGCGATGAGCGAGACGCGGCCGGCAATGAGCTGGCCGACGGCGATGCGGGCGGGGTAGAAATCGTCGACGATCTTGTGCGGGGTGAAGGTGCCGTCGCCATGGTTCTCGAACCAGTGGGCACCGGCGATGACGTCGGGGCGGCCGTCACCGGTGAGGTCGTGGAGCAGCAGCTCTTCGCCGTAGAGCACCTCGGCGATGGTGCGTTTCTCCCACGGACCGCCGATGAGATCGTCGGGCGGGAACCAGATCTCGGGGAAGTGCGACTTGCCGCCGTCGCCCCAGGCGTGGGCGGAGTGGTAGCTGGTGATGAGCGCGGCCTTGCCACCGGGGCCGACGGGACCGGCGATCGCGCCGTGGGGCCAATCGCCGACACCGGTGCCGATCGGATGCACCGCCCAGTCGCCGTCGACCTGTTTGCAGACGGCGAGTTCGCAGGTGAGTCCGTCGTAGCCGGTCTTGTCACCGCTGCGGAGCGTGGCGATCAGTTCGAGGTTGCCGTCGCCGTCGAAGTCGTGGGCGGCGATGATCTGGCAGATATCGGGGACTTGGGTCCGCAAGCCGTCGGCGATGTCGTAGATCCACGAGCCGCAGAGCAGTTCGTCCTGTCCGTCGCCGTCGACGTCTGCGACGATCATGTCGATGCCGGCCTCGGGCTTGTCGCGGTCGAGGAAGTGGTGCTCCCAATCCGCGAACGGCAACGCGTCGACCCGTTTGAACACTTGGACGCGCGGGTCGTGCCATTCCTTGCCGACGAGTTCTTCCTCGCCGTCGCCGTCGATGTCGATCAGCTCGGCCTCATGCGTGCCGGCACCTTCGTACGTCAGTTCGCACCGCCAAGTTTTGCCAGCGTTGTTCGTGGTGTACTCGTAAATCTTCGCGCGGTGGTTGAACGGCGGGTTCCAACCGCCCCGCTTCATCTCGGCCACGACGAGCCGCGCGCCAGCGCCGACTTTGCGGACCTGC
Source organism: Planctomycetota bacterium (assembly GCA_039182125.1). NCBI lineage: Bacteria > Pseudomonadati > Planctomycetota > Planctomycetota bacterium. The sequence continues at coordinate 13,393 of JBCDCH010000089.1, read as the reverse complement.
AGCGAATGGGCGTAGTACAGGCCGCGGTCGATCTCGTGTTCGATCCACACGCCGTGGAGGAGCTCGAACCAGCTGAGCTTGCCATCAAGGTATTCGCTGTCGACGGCAACGAGGTCGGGCTTACCGTTGCCAGTGATGTCGATCGCTTCGACCCGGCACATCTCGCGGTGGCCACGGGCATACTCGGCCGAGGTCCAACCATCGCCGATGCGCTTGTACACGCGCACCCCGGAGACGATCTCGAGTTGCCCGTCGCCGTCGACATCGGCGATGACGAGCCCCTCCTCGACCTTGCCCTCCTGCACGACGGTGCGCGTCCACGGCTGCTTCGGATCGTCGCCCCGCTTCCAGATGTGCAGGCCGGGCTTGGCACAATGGACGCGATTGCCGACGAGTTCGTCCACGCCATCGCCGTCGAGGTCGGCCGCACGAATGTCGTGCAGGATCCCGTGCCAATCAGGATCGATGACGTGCCGACTCCAACGGCCCTCCCCGTCGGGCTTGTACCAGGCGAGGGCGCTGTCGGAGTCGCCCGTGTGAGCGGTGACGATCTCGGGCCTGCCATCGCCGTCGATGTCGTGGGCGATCATGCCAACGCCGAAAAAGCCGGTGTCCCGAATCATGCCACGCTCGCCGGTGGCGGGCCGGTGCCACATGAACACGCCATTGCCGGCGACGGCGGTCTCGACGTGGCCGTCGCCGTCGAAGTCACCGGCACAGAAGCAGTTCACCGACTCGGTCGGTGCCGCGGCGGGCAGATCGGCGTCGACGATCGTCAGTTCCCAGGGCATGTCCGTCCTCCGTCCGCGTGGCTCGGCCGAAAGCCACTCCCAATGGCAAAAGCCCCCCAGATTCCCAGAACGCTATGGGGTACCGCAGTTCAGGCCGTAGGAGAAGCCTAAATCCAGTTGCACCGTTTTTGCAAACGCTTACGATTGAAAGTTGCTGGCAAGATTCGGCATGAGCCGGACGAGAACCAGATTCCATCGCCACCACTCGGGTGAGGAGCCCGTCGGCGATAGAGAACCAACACACGGAGAGGCACCATGCAATCCAAAATCCTTGTTGCGGCCGCGTCGGCCGCCCTGTTCACCGTGGGCACCGCGTCCGCCCAGATCATCCAGAGTTCAGAAGGCGGCACCGAAATTCCCGGCGGCGTCGACTTCGAGTTCAGCGGCTACGCCTACGGCTTCGCCGGCCACGGCGCGGTCCCACCCGATTCCGGCAACGTTGAAGCCAACGATCAGGTGACACCCACCTTCGCCTTCGACGGCAATGACTTTCGCGGAACGCTCGACACCTCCACGTTCATGCGACCGGACGGGTCGGGCTACGACTACGTCGGCTTGGGTACGGCCGCGTTGGTCATCCTTGATCAGGGAACCGATCCCGGTGAGGGCGGCGACTTCGACCTGACCGGGACCGCATCGGATTACACCGTCAGCTTCGACTTCTCGGTCTCGGGCGGGTGGGGCGACGCCAACGTCCAGTTCTTCCGGATTGATCTCAAGGCCGAGGGCGACACCGGCACTGTCTTCTACAGCAGTCAGTTCGCACCAGAACCCACCGGCAGCGTGACCATCAACATCGGTGATGGCGACGCCGCGGCGTTTAACGCCAATGTGGCCGATATCGAAGAAGTTCAGGTCATCGTCCAGATGAACACCAATCTCGGCGTGACGGGGAGTGACGCCGACAACCTGGTCATCCTCGACAACGTTGTCTTCAGCGGCCCGGCTGCGTTCACCGCCGCGCCCCCGATCCCCGAGCCGGCCAGCCTCGGCCTGCTCGGCGTCGCCGGTCTCGGCCTGCTGCGTCGCCGCAAGTAAAACGATCGGCCTCCTCAATGAAGCCGCCGGACATCGCCAGATGCCGGCGGTTTTACTTTTCCATCGGCCATACCCGGCGTCAGTCGTAGACCCGCCGGTATTGGACGATGTTCTCCACCAGCCGGCGGGCCAACGTCTCGGCACGGTCGGCATACTGCTTGGTGTCGGACCGTAGTTCGTCGACGGTCGTGTGGGCCGGAATGTGACCGGCGTGGGCCGTCAGGATCGCGTCGATGTCGACCGGCGTCAGTTCGAAATGGAACTGGAAGCCATACGCGTTGTTCTTGAACCGGAAGGCGGCGTTCTTGCAGTGCGGCGTGGAAGCCAGCAGTAGGTTCCCGGTCGGTGGCGGCGGGCCGGGCTTATCCGGGTCATAGCCGGCCGGCGGCGGGAGTCTGGGCAGGTCGAACGTGTCCTTATGGAAGTTGAAGAACCGCGCCCCGTTGTGCAGTCCGAAGACGATCGGATCGGTTCCGCCGGGGAACGGCAGCGTGATCGGCTCCCAGCCACAGACATGCACCGGCTGGCCGTCCTCGGTCTGGTTCTCCTTGACTTCCGCACCGGCGGCCTTGGCCAACAGCTGTGCACCGAGCCCGAAGCCCAGCACCGGCCGGTCGGCTTCCACGAACGCCGACAGTGCCGCGAGTTCGTCCTCGAACCCGCCGTCGGACACACGCTTGGCTCCGCCGAGACTCACGATCATGCGAACTTCGTCGAGGTCATCGGGCACCGCCCCGCCGTCGTGAAGCTTGATCACCTGCGTGGGGATACCGAAGTCGCCCATGAAACCGGGCAGGTGACCGGGACCGAACTCGGCATCGTGCTGGAGAATGACAACGGGGTGACGCGTGGCGGAGCTGCGGGGCATGGCCGGCGATCATCGCGGGGCGACGCGGGGAGTCAATCGGACTGCCAATTGGACGCCGACGGATGTTGCGCGGATCGCCGATGGCGAGTTTGACAGATACCAAACAAAAACCGTACAATACGCCGCCGCCGGAAAGGACCGGCCATCGCAGGGAAAGGACGCCAACCCGTTTCACACCCGTAGGTCGGCCCGCCATCGGTGGGCTCGACGGAAGGAAGTTCCGCGCCATGCCGATCGTCGATCCCCACATTCTCGCCCAGATGCCCGCCCGTTCCCACGTCGACCGGCGTGACGGGGAGTCGGAGTTGTTCCGCCGGGCGAGCTTCATGCCGCCGCAGCGCCGGGCCGTGATCGAAGGCGTGCTCAAGCACGGCCTGACCCTGCGGGAAGTCGGCGAGTTCGTCGGCTCCCCCGCCGGCACGATCTCCCGCCGCTTCCGCCGGTACATGCAGATCCTCAACGACCCGATCGTCGTCGCGCTGACCGAGCCGGACTGCGCACTCGACGCCGACCTGCACGCCCTGGCCGTCGCCCACCACCTCGGCGGCAAGACCTACACCCAACTCGCGCAAGAGCACCACACCAGCACCGACGCCATCAAACAACGTCTCGCCCAAGCCAACGGCTGGCTTCAGCGGGAGCGGGCCGAGCGACGAAAGCGTCGTTGAGCCGTTGAGCGGTGAGCAGTTGCGCCGCGCGACCGAATCACCGACCAACGCCCCGGACTCCCGAACACCATGAGCAAGCCCCACCCCTTCACCCAGCAGTTCGGCAAGCCCAAGCCGCGGAGCAGGCGCACCCGGCGTGTCTCGGAGCTCTTCGGCCTGCGGTTCGACGAAGACCCGCCACAGACCGGTAATGCCGAACCGCCGCCGCTGCCCGAGCCGGGGCAGATCATGTTCGTCGGCGGTCCGTCCGGCGGCGGCAAGTCGACCCTGCTGCGCCAACTCATCCGATCCGCCAAGCGTCGCAAGCACCTCGTCCTCGACGTCGGTGGTCGGCAGCTACCCAACCGGCCGGCGGTCGATTGCCTGCCGGACATGCCGGTGGAGTCGGCGTTGGCGCTGCTCGGTAAGGCCGGGCTTGGCGAGGCGTGGTGCTACCTGCGTCGGCCGAGCGAACTCTCCGACGGCCAGCGTTGGCGGTTGCGTCTCGCCGTGGCCGTCGACGATGCCCGCCGACTGGCCAAGGGGCGCACGACGCTGCTGGTCTGCGACGAGTTCGCCGCCTTGCTCGACCGGGTCACGGCCGCCGTGGTCGCGCGAAGCCTGCGCAAGATGGTCGACGGGGCTCAGGTGCCAATCGCCGCGATCCTCGTCACGAGTCACGACGATCTGCACAAAGCCCTCGCGCCCGACATCGCCGTGCGGTGCGACTTCGGGCAGGTCAGCGTCACGTCAACATCCACCCGATCAACATGAACACCAGCAACACCGCGGCAATGCCGGCGAGGATCAGCACGTTGCGTTTCTCCTCGATCTTCCAGGTGTGATCGGCGATCTTGCGGGGCCGCTTTTTCGTGTCGCGTTGGTGCTCGGTGTAGCACTTGGGGCAGATGGAGATGTCGCCGTAGCGCTTGAGTGACGTCGGCGAAATCATCCGCCCGCACTCGGCACACGGCAGCCCTTCGAGTTGGCCCTCGCGTTCGAGCTTGTCACATGTCGGACAGATGTACTCGTCGCCGTCGCGGATGCGTCGGTGGCCACGCAGATCGCGTTTACAGACGCGGCAGATTTTCTCGACCGTCTGGTCGTAGCCGGTGTCGTTCGCGGTGTCGGTGATGCCTGCCACGGTGGTCACTCCTCGGGCTATCCCCAAAGGGATCATACCTTTCAAACCGGACCTTTGAAAATGTCCAGACCCACCCCCACGCACGACTTGGCAAGGCTCGATTTCCTGCCAGGCCGATTCCGTTTCGCCGATGGCTGCCTCGCCGACTACAAACGGCTCGCGGTCTTCCACTACAAGGGCCCGACGCTCGGCGTCTCGCGGGTGTTCCGCAAGGTCGTGTACCACGACGAGCACACCGGGCCACGCACCGCCGCCATCGCCGTCGCTTGCATGCCGACACTCCGCCAGCGACACCGCGAGGCGTTCTTCGGCATCGGCGATTTGTCCGTCAAGCAGATCGGCGGGTTCGTCAACGAGCACCTGCTGGTCATCAGCCGCGTGATCCTGCACCCGCAGTTCCGCGGCATGGGTCTGAGCACGCTGCTGATCCGCGATTTAATCCGAAAGTGCCCGAAGCGTTACGTCGAGGCGTCGGCGGTGATGGGCCGGTTCATTCCGATGTTCGAGCGGGCCGGCATGGTCCGGCTCTCGCCACTCGAAGCACCGGGCCCGGCGTACTTCCTGCGTGACAAGCGTTACCCGAAGAAGCCGAGGCGGCCGGGGGAAAGCACATGAAGTCCTTGAACATTCGCCAACGCCAGTTCCTGCACAAGCTGCTGCTCGCCGAGGACTCGGTACAGCAGATCCTGCAAAGGCTGCGCGTCCGGCCCGGGACGCTGCTGCGGTGGCTCGACGACGAAGCGTTTCGTGCGGCGGTGCGGGACATCCGTCGGCAACTCGCCCGGCGCCGCGAACTCGAAGTCGCGCTGGGCGCGGCGAGTGCCGCGGCGCTTCTGCGGCGAGCCGCCGATGACGCGACCGCCCTCACCGACACCAACCAACGCCGCGCGTGTGTCGAGCTGATCAAACTCGCAAGGGAACGCAAGCGCGGCGCTGCGAAACCGAGTGAGCCAACGCTCGAACTCGACCCCGACCTTGTGCGCGAACTCACCGACGCCGAGGGCTGAGTCTGCGAAGCCCCGGGCACGCATGCCGGAAGCTCCCGTTGGTTGCCGCTCAACGAACTTTGTGACTCATCGCCATGGACTACCACCACCTTCTCACGACGCCTTGCGCCACGCCGGCAAAGTTGCACGCCTGGGTTCGGCTCTTCACCGGGCTCGACGTGCCGACGCAATCGGTGTGCGCCGGACACGCGGCACCATTCGATTACCTCAAGCACGCGTACTTCGAGCCGAGCCGGGATGTCGTCATCTGGGCCCCGCGAGGCGGCGGCAAGACGCGCCTCGCCGCCGTCGCCACGCTTCTCGATCTGCTCCACAAGCCCGGCTGCCAGGTCCGCATCCTCGGCGGGTCGCTCGAGCAGTCCATGAAAATGTGGGACTACCTCCTGCCCGACCTGCACAAACTCGCCCGCCGACACCTCCAGCGTGCCCAACAACGTCGGCTTGCCCTTGACAACGGCGGTGGATGCGCGGTGCTGACGCAATCGCAAAAGGCCGTCCGGGGCTTGCGCGTGCAGAAGCTGCGCTGCGACGAGGTGGAACTCTTCGACCCGGACGTCTGGGAAGCCGGCCAACTCGTCACGCGGAGCAACGACACAGCGGCCGGCGTGGTCGAGGCGTTGAGCACGTTTCACGCCGTGGGCGGGCTGATGGGCCGCATTGTCGATGACGCCCACGCCGCCGGGACGCCGGTGCTGCGGTGGTGCCTGCTCGACGTATTGCAGAAGTGCGAGCCGGAGCGTGACTGCGAAACGTGTCCGCTTTGGGACGACTGCGGCGGTGTCGCAAAATCGAAATGCAACGGCTTCGTCCCGATCGACGACGCGATCGCCATGAAGCGACGGGTCAGCAGCGAGACGTGGGAGAGTGAAATGCTCTGTCGTCGGCCGAGTGTGAAGGGGCGGGTGTTTCCGAGCTTCGACTCGGCGGTGCATGTCGCCGAGTTCGAGCCGCCCGAAGGTCGATGGTTGCTCGGCGTCGACTTCGGCTTTGCCGCGCCGCTGGTCGCGCTTTGGCTCGTCGACACGGACACCGGCATCTACGTCGTGGACGAACACGTCGCCGAGCAACGCACGCTCGACGAACACATCGCCGCGATCAACGACAAGCCTTGGCCCGCAGTCGAACTCGTCGGCTGCGACCCGGCGGGCAAGACCCGCAACAGCCACACCGCCACCAGCGACGTCGGCCGACTCCGCAGCGCCGGCTTCGACGTGCGTTGCAAGCCGAGCCGAATCGGCGAGGGCCTCGAACAGATTCGCCAACGCCTCCGCACCGCCGACGGCGAAGTCCGCCTGCACATCCACCGCCGATGCACGAACCTCATCCGTTGCATGGCCGGCTACCGCTACCCCGACCACGGTGGCGAACTGCCGCTCAAGGACGGCGTCCACGATCACTGCGTCGATGCGTTGCGATACGCCTTGATCAACCGCGGAGAATCGGCGGCAATCCGGCGAGGTTACTAACTGAAAATCACTTGCCCCACTTCTCGACCAACGCCTGCACCTTCGGCTGGTTGGGGTTGGCGACGAGCGAGCTCTGCCAAAGAGCGAGAGCTTCGTCGCGTGGCGCGTCGTCGAGGCGCAGGCCGTCTTCGTACTGGCCGATGAGCGCGAGGCCTTTGCCGTTGAGCGCGGGGACGAAGCCGGGCTCGAAGGAGAGCGCCGCGTCGTAGGCGGCCACCGCATCGTCAAACCGCCGCTCGGCCCGCAGCGCATCGCCGAGCAGCTTGCGCGGGAGCTTACCGTCCCTGATCTCGACGGCGGATTCCAACAGTTGAATCGCTTCGTCGGCCCGTTCTTGGCTGAGCAAGTTCGCCGCGAGGTTCTGGCGAATCACGGCGACGCTCGGGTCGAGTTCGAGGGCCTTGCGATACGACGCCTCGGCAAAGACGAAGTTGCCTCGCATGTCGTGGGCGATGCCGACGGTCGACCACGCCTTGGCCGAGTCAGGATCAATGCGAGTGGCACGTTCAAGATACCGCAGGCCTTCCTCGTCGTTCTGCATCGCGAGGAACACCTGGCCCAGCGCGAAATTCAGGTCGAAGTTGTCCGCGTCGACCTCGATGCCCCGGACGTACACGTCCGCCGCCTGCTGCAGTTCGTTGAGCAGTTGGTGGGTGACGCCGAGGTTGTAGTAGTTCCGCAGCGTGTACGGGTCGAGCTCGAGCAGCGCCTCGTAGTGCGGGACGGCTTCGCGGTAGAGCCCCTCCTCGCGGTAGATGTCGCCGAGCAACCGCTGGGCCATGCGAAGCTCGGGGTTCTGGGCGACGGCAGCTTCGAGGCGATCGACAGCGGTTTTCTTCTGACCGCTCTCCAGCGCGATCACGCCGGCGATGTAGTCGTCGACGGCTTCGGGCCGTTCGACCGTCGGCGTGGCCGCGTTGCCGGCGCAACCTGCCAGGACTCCAAGCCCGATGATGGCGGCGACGACTTTCACATTCGATCCAAGGCGGTTCTGCATTACTGATTCCATATCGGCCATGTGGTTGTCGGATGTTGGCACGTTATTTATGGCCTGAACCGGCTCGGCGGCCCCGTGAGGGGGTTGATGGGCCGCTGGCCTGCCCGGCGTCGTTGACCGAGTTTAGCTACGGCTCGTATGGTCACCGTTCAAGGAGCCGCTTTTGACGCCAGTCCTGAAAACGCTTTACTCCCCTGACGCCGCCGAGTCTGGTTCGCTTACGCCGGAGCAGACGCCCTGCGGCGAGACGTTCACCCCGCCGACGGCACGAACGCTGATCGCCATTCCGATCTTCAACGAAATCAACTACGTCCAGAGCGTGATCAAGCGGGTCCGCTGCTACCACCAGGACATCCTTTTCATCGACGATGGCTCCACCGACGGTACCGCCGAGGTGCTCGACCAGATCGCGAAGACCGGCACCGCCCAGGTCTTGCGCCACGAAACCAACCAAGGCTACGGCCGGGCGCTGATCAACGCCTTCGACTACGCTCACAGCCACGGCTACGAGTGGGTCATCACGATGGACTGCGACGAGCAGCACGACCCGGCGCTTCTGCCCTGCTTTTTCGATGCGATCAACGAGAATGACGCCGACATCGTCAGCGGCAGCCGGTACATGGCGAGCTTCGACGACGACGACCTGCCGCCGGCCGAACGCCGACGGGTCAACTGCACCCTCACGACGAACCTCAATGAGATCTTCCGCGAGCAGATGTCCGAACCGCTGACCGATAGCTTCTGCGGGTTCAAGGCCCATCGTGTTCAGCCGAGCGTCGATCTCGACCTGGACGAGGCCGGCTATGCGTTTCCGATGCAGCTCTGGCCGCGGGCGATTGGGGCGGGACTGCGCATCCGCGAGATCCCCGTCAAGCTGATCTACAACGACCCCAACCGCAGCTTCGGCGGCAACCTCGACCAGGTCGACCAGCGCCTCCGTCATTACATCGACGTCCTCAACCGCGAGTTGGCGCTGCTCGATCGTCCGGCGCTGGACATGGCGGAGGCGCGGAAGCTCGCCATCGCCGACGGCTGTGCATGAGTGAGTCCAACCGCGATGCGTTACGCCGACTGGAAAGCACCGAAGCAGGACGGCGAAACGTTGCTTTGGCCGGCGCTCGATGCGTTGATCGCGGACGCGTCGGCAACGCATGACCGGCTCGGGTTGGCCGACGTGTTGGTGCAAGAGACGCCGCTTTCGGAGTTGCGTCGAACAGCTCGGCAGTTCCTCGGCATCGACGACGCGACGCCGCTGTTCGTCACCGGACACCAGGCCGAGCTCCATCACCCCGGCGTTTGGGCGAAGAACGCCATCATCCACGCCGCCGCGAATCAGACCGGCGGCGAGGCGCTGCACGTCGTCGTCGACACCGACACGCCCAAGCACCTCCTGTTGCGCTGGCCGGCGCACGAACCCGGCGGCGTCGGCATGGACGAACCGATCACCGACGACCCCGGCCTCGCGACGGCGAAATGGAGCGGCGCACTGCAACCGCCCACACCGGCCCACGTCGCGAAACTGCAACGCCGGCTTGCCGAATCGGCATCCGATTGGAAGCACCAACCCATGCTCGCCGAGGTGCTCGAGCAACTCGCGCCGGTCGAGCAGGACACCACTTTCGCCCCCGGCGGACTGCCCGCCGTCCTTGCGTCGGCGACGCACAACCTCGACTGGGACCTGGGGCTGCGGTACTCGATGCTCACGCTGTCGCCGATGCTGGAAAGCCCGGCGTGGCTGGCGTTGGTGCATCACTTGGCCCGCAACGCCGAGAAGCTCCGCGCCGACTACAACGCGGCGTTGGCCAACTACCGCAGGCAGGAAGAGATCACCGACCCGCAGCGTCCGATGCCTGACCTCGCACCCGGCGAGTTGCCGCTCTGGCTCGACGACCTCGACCGCGGCACCCGGCGGCGGGCACAGCTCTCGGAGGGCCGGCTCATCATCGACGGCGACGTGTTCGAGTTCGGCGATGGCGACGCCGAGTCGGCGGGACGGGCGCTGGTGATGTTCCTGCGTCGGCATCGTCGACGATTGTCGCCGCGAGCACTTTCGTTGACGTTGTTTCTTCGCCTCTTCGTCGCCGACAACTTCGTCCACGGCATCGGGGGCGGGCGTTACGACCAAGTCGCCGACCGATTGATCGCCAGCTTCTTCGGCATCGAGCCGCCACGCTTTTCGGTGGCGACGGCGACGCTCATGTGGCCGGGTGTCGGCGAGATCGAACGCGTCTGCCCGTCGTGCATCAAGCAACGTCTGCATCGTGCCGAGCATGCGATCCTCGAGACGCCGACGATCAAGTCACAAGCCGACTTTGCCGCGTATCACCGACAACGCTGGGCCGCCGCCGATGCAGATGAGAGCATCCGCCGCATTCGCCAAGCGTTACGCGAAGCACCGATGCGTCAGCGTTGGGAGTCATCGGTGACGAGCCGCGAGTTATTCTATCCGTTGCAGCCGCGCGAACGCCTTGAGAGTCTGCTCAGTGTCTTTGCGTGAAGCCGAGGGATGAGTCCGCGAATCCCCGGGCCGCTCCGGCGTTCGATCCGGGGATTCGCTGCGCTCATCCCACGGCTTCGTGACTCTTCTCATTCGAAATTTCCTGTGCATTTCCGCTCTGCCAGCGGCGATTCGTTTCGTGTTGGTGCGCGCACCTGCACCGTCTGGCGCACGCCGGCGGGACTGTTGCAATGGCACTTCGACTCCATCAACTCAACGTCCCCCACCCAGCGCTTGGCCGCGATGCCGAGCCGATGCGGCAGCTGGTCGATCGGCTCCTGCATGTCGACGGCCCGCGCTGCCGGACGCTCTGGCATTACTACGCCAACACCCGCGATGCGGCCCACGCCGAGACCAACAGCGACCGGCCCTACCGCCAGGCCCAAGAGTTTGGCATCCCCGCCCGCATCACTGGCGGCTTCGCCGGCGACGAACCGCTCCAGACCCAGGCCGGCGTCGTCGAGCGAAAAGAGGTCGTCGTCGAGAACGACATCGGCTGGCGGATCGACGCGGGCATCGACTTCCTCTTCGGTAAACCGATCGTGCTCGACTCGACGGCCGACGACGAGACACGCCGCAACACCATCGCCCGGCTGCTGCGCTTGGTCATCGCGCAGAACGGCGGGACGCAGTTCCTGCAACGGCTCGCGCTGACCGGCGCGGTCTACGGCAACGCCGATGTGCTGGTGCAGTTCGACCCGAAGCGTTCCGACATGCCCGACGCAACGGTCTGTGGTCTGCCGGAGTTTGGTGGCGATGTCGAGGCGCCGGATGAGGAACTTACCCGCATCGCCGCGACGATCCGTTTGCAGATCATCGAGCCGCACACGGCTTTGCCGCTGTTGGATCCGAACGACTGCGAGTGCGTGATGGCCTTCGGAATCGTGCAGCAACTCTCACCGACCGGCGACCCGCGCGACATCGCGACGACCGGCAAGCTGCCGATGCTCCGCCGACTTCTCGACGCGTTCAACCACCGTTCGCTGCGCATCGGCGACAACGACACCCCACTGCGGCTGGACATCCACACGCCGAGCGCGTGGCAGCAGTACGAAAACGAATCGCTCATCGCCGAGGGGGAAAACCCGCTGGGTCGGCTGCCGATCGTGCATCTGCAGAACATCGCCGTCCCGGCCCGGTACGCCGGCGGCTCGGATGTCGACGCGCTGGTCCCGTTGCAGGACGAACTCAACACCCGGCTCTCCGATCGCGCCTCCCGGCTCGCGCTGCAGAGCTTCAAGATGTACGTCGGCATCGGCATCGACGGCTTCGCCGACAACCCCGTCGCGCCCGGGCAGATGTGGGAGACGAGCAACGTCGACGCCAAGGTGCTGGAGTTCGGCAGCGACGACGGCAGTCCGTCGGAGGACGCCCACATCGCCGAGGTGCGCGAAGCGCTCGACAAGACCAGCGGCATCTCGCCGATCGCCGCCGGCGCGATCAAGGGCCGCATCGGCAATCTCACCAGCGCTGCGGCGCTGCGCGTGACGCTGCTCTCGGCACTTGGCCGCACCGAACGCAAACGACTCACTTACGGCGCGGCGTTGGGCCGGATGTGCGAACTCGCACTGGCCTGGCTCGATCACGGCGGCCTGTTCGCCACCGAACCTGCCGAGCGCGGCGTCCGCATCCACTGGCCAAGCCCGCTGCCCGCCGACGAAGCCGATCGGCTCGACGTCGCCAAGGACAAACTCGCCGTCGGCATCGACGCCGACCTGGTGCGGCGAGAACTCGGTTACTGAATCACATCGCGCCCCAACGCCCACGGCTTTAGCCGTGGGCTTTCCCGCAAACAACAAGGAGACCCCATGCCCGACACCCGACCGGTGCCGCTGCCGGTGCGACCGGCGACCGCCGCACCCGACCCATTGGCGCGTGTGCGCCGACTCGCCGACGCCCTGCGGCGGCGGCCCGATCCCCGACTGCTCGGCGAGTACCTCAAGCTCCGCCGCGCCCTTTCCTAACCACTCAACCCTTACACCAACCAAGAAACCATCACCATGGCCTTCACCGGAAAAGCAACTTACGACGCCGGCACTGCGCTGCCGGAAATCGCCGAGGACGTGAGCGATCTCGTCGCCATCGCCTCGCCCCATGACACGCCGCTGCTCGACGCGCTGGGCGAAGCCAAGCGTCCGGGCCGCAGCACGATCCACGAATGGCTCGAAGACACGCTGCTGCCGAACTTCGGCACCGTCGACGAGGACACTGGCGGCGCGACGATCAGCGTCGCCGACTCAACCCCCTTCCGCGTCGGCGACCAGCTTCGTCTCAACGACACCGCGTCGATGTTCCTCGTCACCGCGATCGATTCGTCGACCGACGAGTTGACCGTCGACCGCGGCTTCGCCGGCACGCCGAGTGTCACGGCTTCGGAGGAAGATGTCCTGCACATCGTCGGCAACGCCGCCCTCGAAGGAGACGACGCCGACGCGGCCCGCTTCACCACCCGCAGCCGCAAGTCGAACGTCATGCAGATCTTCGCATCGACGATCGAGATCTCCGGCAGCGAGTTGGCCGTCAACCATCTCGGCGTCCGCGACGAACTCGACTACCAGAAAGCGCAGCGGCTCCGCGAGCTGATGCGCGATCTGGAGAACAGCGTCATCAACGGCCACGGCACCGACGCGGTCGGCAACGACACCGTCCGCCGCAGCTTCAAGGGTCTGCGACAGTCGATCACGAGCAACGTCTTCACGCCCGGGGTCAACAGCTTCCCCGCCGACACCACGCTCACCGAGGAGCAGCTCAACCTCGCGCTTCGTGGCATCTGGGAGCAGTCGGCCGGCAACGTCGACCTCATCGTCGTCGGCGGCACCGAGAAGCGTGCGATCAACGGCTTCATGACCGCCAACCGCAACTTCGCCGCCGGGGCCGAGACGTTCAAGGACCGCGTGGCGACCTACGAGTCGGACTTCGGCGTGTGCCGGGTCGTGCT
>JBCDCH010000088.1 GCA_039182125.1 Planctomycetota bacterium | reverse complement strand
GGCACGTTAGCCCTCGAAACCGCGTTCGCCGAGCGTTTCAGGAACTTCCGAAACTCTGTGGCGTCGATGCTGTGTGGAGTGGGGCTATTTGGTACGATCTGAGAGACGATTTTCGTTGCTAATGCCGACAATAAACGGGCACCTGCCGCGTTGAGGAGATGTCGATGGCGAAACTACACCCCATGTTGGAACCATTGGACGCCGCGAGCTTTGGTCGCGAGCACGCGGTGCATTTGCTGAGCCGGGCCGGCTTCGGTGGGACACGTGGCGAGATCGACGCGGTCGTCGCACTCGGACTCGATGCCGCCGTCGATCGGTTGATGGACTTTCCCGACGCGCCGCCCAGCGAGGTCGACGATGGGCCCGATCTGTCCGTACTCGAGGGCATTCCCAAAACCCGCACCGAACAGCGGCAGATGGTCCGGCAACTTGAGACCGAGGCTGAACGGGATGCCCTGCAAGCCAAAATTCGGCAAGCCAATCGCGAAGTGGTCCAGCGGTCGATCGACTGGTGGTGGGACCGCATGGCTCGAGGTGTTGCGCCGCTACAGGACAAGCTGAGCTTGTTGTGGCACGGCCACTTCACGACCAGCGCCCGCGACATCCGCCAAGAGGCTCGTCTCGTCTGGCCGCAACACGAAACACTCCGCACGCACCTCGCCGGCAACTTCGGCGACTTCTGCAAGGCCATCGCCCGCGACCCGGCGATGATCCTCTACCTCAACAACCAGCAGAATCGCGTCGGCGCGCCCAACGAGAACTTCGCTCGTGAGTTGATGGAACTGTTCATGCTCGGCATCGGCAACTATTCCGAGAACGACATCAAGCAGGCCGCTCGCGCTTTCACCGGCTGGCATACCGACGGTGAGTCCTTCACCCTTCGCCAGCTTCAGCACGACGATGGCACCAAGACCGTCTTCGGCTACTCGGGCAACTTCGATGGCGATGACATCGTCGACCTGATCCTGCGTCACCCGGCCTGCTCCAAGTACGTCTGCCGTGAGTTGCTCGCTTACTTCGTCACGAGCGAGCCGGATGAGGCGGTGGTCGAATCGCTCGCCGCAGTCCTCGTAGAGCACGGGTATGACCTTCGGCCGGTGTACGACGTGATGTTTCGCAGCGCGTATTTCTTCGACCCGGCCCACATCGGCAATCGCATCAAGTCGCCGGTCGAACTGCTCGTCGGGTTGGTCCATCAGACCGGCTTCGAAGCACCGCCGGCCCGGCAGCTCATTCGGCATTTCCAGAAGATGGGCCAGGTTCTGTTCAACCCGCCGACGGTCAAAGGCTGGCCCAGCGGACGCGAGTGGATCAACACCGCCACGCTCTTCGCACGCAACAACGCCTGCATCGATCTCGCCGCCCAGCGTGGCTACCGGTACCTCCACGAGGACGAAACCTCGGAGCAGTTCGTCGCGCGTTGGGTTGATGCCTTGTACCCCAACGGCCTGCCGTCTTCTCGAACCGCGCCGATCGTCGAAAGCGTCGGCGTGGCTCCGACCGATGCGTCGGCCCGCGCCGCCTTGCAACTCATCGTCACGCTCCCCGAATACCAGCTCGGATAACCGTCATGCCCAAGCAACCCTTTACGCGTCGTCAGTTCCTTCACCGCGGAATGACCCTGCTCGGGGCCGGGGTGACCGTGCCGTCGTTCATCAACCAGACCGCTTGGGCGATGGCCGACCCGCTGGACCTCAAGAACACTCAGCAAGCAAACGGCACCGACGGAAAGATCCTCGTCGTCGTCCAGCTCTCGGGCGGCAACGACGGGCTCAACATGGTCGTGCCCTACGGCGACGACGCGTACCACCGCGCACGTCCCGGCCTGCGTAAGACCGCCGAGGACGTGCTGGCGATCGACAACTACATCGGGCTGAATCGTGCATGTGAGTCGATCGAGCCGTTGTTCAAGGACGGCTTCGCGACGTTGGTACAAGGCGTGGGCTATCCCAACCCCAATCGCTCGCACTTCCGCAGTATGGACATCTGGCACTCGGCGCAGCCGGACAATGACGTGCCGCGTTCGGGTTGGCTGGGGCGTTACTTCGACAGCCAGTGCAGCGGGGCGGACCCGACCAACCCGAACGCCGAGCCGACCTTCGACGCCGCGACCGGCATTGGTATCGGCGAGGAACTACCGCTGGCGATGCAGGGCGATCTCGTCACGCCGATGACCTTCGAGAACGCCAGCGACTACCAGTACGGCGGGGCCGAGGAGCAGAAGTACTTTGATCTCAACGATCCTGCCGGCAAGCAGGGTGAGCTCGAATTCCTCACCCGCACCGCGCTCGACGCCAAGGCGAGCAGCGACAAGATTCTCGCGGCACTGGGCCGGTTCGAAGGCCGGGGCGATTACCCGGGTGGCGAGTACGGTGCCGGCCTGCGCAGCACCGCCGCGATGATCGCGGCGAACCTGCCCACCCGCGTTTACTACGTTTCCCTCGGCGGCTTCGACACTCACGCCAACCAGCAGAACAACCACGATCGCTTGCTTCGGACCTTCGCCCAAGGCGTCCGCGCGTTCTGGGACGACATGCGTGCGACCGGGCACGACAAGCGGGTGCTGATGATGACCTTCAGCGAGTTCGGCCGACGCGTGGCACAGAACGGCTCCAACGGCACCGACCACGGCGCGGCCGCACCGATGTTCTTCTTCGGCCCTGACGTCAAACCCGGCGTCGTCGGCAACCACCCCTCCCTGACCGATCTCGACAACGGTGACCTCAAGTACAACGTCGACTTCCGCCACGCCTACAGCACTGTCCTGGGGCAATGGCTCGAAACCGACGCCCGCCCGATCATCGGCAACTACCGCCCGCTACCGGTGCTCAAGGTCTAGCCGACGCGCTCGATATTCGCGTTCGATTCCACACTTTTCTCTTGCGACACCGCCGGACCCCGCGCATGCTTACGGGGTCCGGCGGTACTCGTTTGTTTTGCATGGGCCGACGGTTTGGAACAGCTCTTTGGCATGTTGTTGGCGACCGGGCCGGTCATCGGCACCGCAAGGGTGCCGTGCGCTAATTCACGCCGCCAGGTCGTCGACACGGAGGTGTATGACCATGGTGACCGAAACCGAAAAATCCAACGACCTGCGTGGCCTGATCGAGCGCCGGCTCGACGCACGAGCCTTCGCGGATGAGCACTGGGAAGGATCCTTCTGGGACTATCTCGAGCTGGTGAAGACCGATCCCGCGTTCTGCCGCAACGCGTTCCAGCGGGTGTACGACATGGTGCTTTCCTACGGCACTGAGTTGGTCACCGAACTCAAGGAGCCGATCACGCGCTACAGCTTCTTCGCCGATCCGATCGATGGCGGGGCGGACGCGATCTTCGGGCTCGACAAGCCGCTCATGCAGTTGGTCGACTTCCTCAAGTCCGCCGCCCAGGGCTACGGGACCGAGCGCCGCATCCTGCTCCTGCACGGCCCGGTCGGTTCGAGCAAGTCAACGATCGCCCGCCTGCTGAAAAAGGGCCTCGAAGCTTACAGCCGCACCGACGCCGGTCGGCTCTACACCTATGCGTGGCGTCTGCCGCGCGAGATGGCCAATGCCGAAGGCGGCGAGGAAGTCGGTGACGAGGTGATCGTGCCGAGCCCGATGCACGAGGAGCCGTTGCTGCTGATCCCGACCGACGCTCGCAAGGACGTCCTCGCCGCGATCAACGCCGACCTGCCCGAAGGTCGCCGCGTCCGGCTCTATGGCGAGGTGTGCCCGTTCTGCCGCAAGATCTACGCCGACCTCATGGACAAGTACGACGGCGACTGGCAGAAAGTCATCGGCCACGTCGTCGTCCGCCGACTCACGCTCAGCGAGAAGGACCGCATCGGCATCGGTACCTTCCAGCCCAAGGACGAAAAGAACCAGGACTCGACCGAACTGACCGGCGACATCAATTACCGCAAGATCGCCCTCTACGGCTCTGACTCCGACCCGCGCGCCTTCAACTTCGACGGTGAGCTCAACGTCGCCAACCGCGGCATTGTCGAGTTCATCGAGATCCTCAAGCTCGACGTCGCGTTCCTCTACGACCTGCTCACCGCGAGCCAGGAACGCGTGATTAAGCCAAAGAAGTTCGCGCAGACGTACATCGACGAGATGATCCTCGGCCACACCAACGAGCCGGAGTACAAACGCCTGCAAGGCAACGAGATGATGGAGGCGTTCCGCGACCGCACCATCAAGATCGACATCCCGTACAACACCAAGCTCGATGACGAAGTGCGGATCTACGAGAAGGACTTCGGCCCCGAGAAGATCCGCGGCATGCACATCGCGCCGCACACGATTGAGGTCGCGGCGATGTGGGCGTTGCTTACACGCATCGCCGAGCCGAAGAAGTCCGGCATCACGCGGATGCAAAAGCTCAAGCTTTACAACGGCAAGTCCATCCCCGGTTTCACCGAGGAGTCGATCAAGGAGCTACGCCTCGAGTCGCCCCGCGAGGGCATGACCGGCATCTCGCCGCGCTACATACAAGACAAGATCTCCAACGCCTTGGTCTCCGTGCAGGCGCATCAGGAAAACATGATCAACCCGTTCATGGTGATGAACGAGTTGGAAGAAGGTCTCTCGCACCACTCGCTGATCACCGACGAAGAGCTCAAGTCCGAGTACCGCGATCTGCTGAGCGTGGTGCGCGAGGAGTACGAGGACATCATCAAGGCCGAGGTCCAACGAGCGATCAGTGCCGACGAGGACGCGATCAAACGCTTGGCCGGCAACTACATCGACAACCTCCGTGCCTACACCCAACACGAGCGCGTCAAGAACCGCTACACCGGCAAGGACGAGGAGCCGGACGAGCGTCTGATGCGGAGCATCGAGGAGAAGATCGACATCCCCGAGAGCCGCAAGGACGACTTCCGCCAGGAGATCATGAACTACATCGGTGCCCTGGCGCTCGACGGCAAGAAGTTCGAGTTCAACACCAACGCCCGCCTGTTGAAGGCGCTGGAACTCAAGCTCTTTGAGGACCAGCGCGATACTATCAAACTGAAGAATCTTGTAAGCAGCGTCGTCGACGACGACACGCAGCAGAAGATCGACGTCGTGAAGGACCGCCTGATCAGATACTTCGGCTACAACGACGCCAGCGCGACCGATGTGCTGAACTACGTCGCCAGCATCTTCGCACGCGGAGACAGCAAGGGGGACGAATGACCATCGATTACCGCGGTCCAGAGCAACGGCCACGTGACGAAGTTCGCGGCTGGGTCGTCGTGGTCGTCCTGTTATCCGTCATCGGTAGTATCGCTGCAGTGTTGGTTCTGCTTGCGATGTATCCCCGCGTGTTGAGGTCGTTGCTTCCGTAAACTGGAGTCGTCATGAGTCGCACCAAACGTTCCGCCATCTTCCTGATCCTTGCCGGGCTTCTTTCGGCCGCGTTCTTCTGGGTCACCGACCCGGCACTCGGTTATCCATGGCTCTACGACACCACGGGCGAGTTGAACATCATCGACGCCATTCACCAGGCGTGGCCGGGCACGGCCATCGGCTTCGTCGGTAGCGCCATCGTCCTCGCCGTCGGCGGTTGGCTGATGATGCGGGAGGTCAGGTGATATGCCATGTCCATCCGTATCGAACATGACCACCAGCGCTTCCGGCAGATCGTCAAGGGCCGCATCCGCGATGACCTGCGGCGGTTCATCTCCAAGGGCGAACTGATCGGCAAGGAAGGCAAAGACCTGATCAGCATCCCGGTGCATCAGGTAGAGTTGCCGAACTTTCGCTTTGGTGACAACAGCGGCGGCATCGGTGCCGGCGAGGGCGACGAAGGCGACGGACTCGGACAAGGCGAGGGGGGCGGGCAGGGCGGCACGCAACCGGGGCAGCACCTGATGGAGGTCGAGCTTTCGCTGGATGAACTCGCCGAACTGCTCGGTGAGGAGTTGCAGTTGCCCCGCATCGAGCCGCGCGGCAATCATCGCATCGTCAGCCAAAAGGACCGCTATTCCGGCATCCGCACCGTCGGACCCGACTCACTCCGCCACTTCAAACGCTCCTACCGCGAAGCGCTCAAACGCCAGGTCATGCTCGGCAGCTACGACCCGCTCCGCCCGGTGATCGTCCCGGAGAAACGCGACATCCGCTTCCGCAGTTGGAAGGAAGTGAGAGCCCCGCAGTCCAACGCGGTGATCGTTTTCATGATGGACGTCTCCGGCTCGATGGGCAACGAGCAGAAGGAACTGGTCCGCCTCGAATCGTTCTGGATCGACACCTGGCTCCGCAAGAACTACGAGGGCATCGAGACCCGCTACATCGTCCACGACGTTCACGCCAAGGAGGTCGACAAGCACACTTTCTACCACCTCCGCGAGGACGGCGGCACCAAGATCAGTAGTGCTTACCGCTTGGCCAAGAACGTCCTCGACACGCACTACGACCCGGCCGAGTGGAACGTGTACCTGTTCCATTTCTCCGACGGCGACAACAGCTCCGAAGCCGACAGCCGCGCGTGCGTGAAGCTCCTGCGCGACGAGCTTGTGCCGCAGAGCAACTTCTTCGGCTACTGCCAAGTGGCCAGCGCCTACGGCAGCGGCAACTTCATCAACGTCCTGCACGAGTACCTGCCGGATGAGGAAAAGGTGATCACGAGCCGCGTGAACACGAAGGACGACATCTACGACAGCATCAAGACGTTCTTTGGGGAGGGGCGATGAAATCAAACCTTGAGTATCAAGAACAGGTCTCTGACTGGGCTCGATGGACATGGCGTGACCCGATACTGTTGGTGTTTGGTGTCGTAGGTGCCGTTGCAGGCACTCAATGCTTTCAAACTCTAAGCGTTTACGACTTCGGAGTTTCTTGGGGGCCGCGAACTAGAGCGGTTGGTATGTTGCTGTTGTTCGCTGGTTTTTGCTTGTCATTTCCGCCGTTAGCAAAGGCTGCGCTCACATCGGCTCCGCTCATCCGGCGTGTCCTTTTGTTTGGTAAGTAGTCATGCCCACGACCGGCAATCTCATCCCGTTCCCCGACGAACTGCTCGCGGCGAAGAAGCAGATCCGGGAGGTCGCGCGGTCGTACGGCCTCGACTTCTTCCCGACGATCTTCGAGATGTGCGACTGGCGGCAGATGAACCAGATCGCCGCGTACGGCGGGTTCCCGCAGCGCTACCCACACTGGCGTTTCGGCATGGAATACGAGCGGCTCTCCAAGCAACACCACTACGGGCTGGGCCGCATCTACGAGATGGTCATCAACAACGACCCTTGTTATGCCTACCTGCAGGAGTCGAACCCGCTGGTCGATCAGAAGCTGGTCATCGCCCACGTCTACGGGCATGCCGACTTCTTCAAGAACAACCTATGGTTCGGCCAGACCAACCGGAAGATGATGGACGAGATGGCCAACCACGCCACGCGTGTGCGGCGGTACATCGAGAAGTTCGGCTACGACGAGGTTGAGCGGTGGCTCGACATCTGCCTGAGCGTCGAAGACCTGATCGACGCCCACGCGATGTTCATCACGCGTGGCCCTTTGGAGGAACCGCCGCCGACCGGCGAGCGTGAAGACGCATCGGATCGCTTCGCGGCCAAGGATTACATGGACCGCTACATCAACCCGCCGGCGTTGATGGAGCAGCAGCGTGCTGCCGGCAACATGCGGACCCAGGCAACGACCCCCGGCCGACCGACGCGGGACGTGCTGCTCTACCTGCTCAAACATGCCGACCTGCCAGACTGGAAACAGGACGTCCTCGGCATCGTTCGTTCCGAGGCGTACTACTTCGCGCCGCAGGGCATGACCAAGGTGATGAACGAAGGCTGGGCGAGCTATTGGCACAGCACGCTCATGACCAGGCACTTCGCCGAGGCCGGCGAGGTGATCGAGTACGCCAACAGCCACAGCGGCACGATGCACATGCCGCCCGGCGGGTTCAATCCGTACAAGATCGGCATCGAACTTTTCCGCGACATCAACGAGCGTTGGGACAAGGGCAAGTTCGGTGCGGAGTACGACGAGGCCGATGCGGTCGGCGAGCGCGGTCGCTGGGATACGGGTCTGGGCAAGGGCCGGGAGAAGATCTTCGAGGTTCGCCGAATCCACAACGACGCGACGTTCATCGACGAGTTCATGACGCCCGAGTTCATCGAGAAGCACCGTTACTACCAATACGCCCGGCATCCGCGAACTGGCCAACTTCGCATTGTCAGCCGCGACCCCGACCGCATCAAGCACACGCTCCTGCACCGGCTGACCAACATGGGCAGGCCGTTCATCTACGTCGTCGACGGCAACTACCGGAATCGGGGCGAACTGTACCTCGCGCATCGCCACACCGGTGCCGACATCGACATCCGTTACGCCCTGGAGACGTTGGGCAACCTCGCACGGATCTGGGGCCGGCCGGTCCACCTGCATGCCGACTTGGACGGTGAGCCGACGCTGTTCAGCCATGACGGCGAACGGTCGACCCGCCAGGCGGTCAATGAGGACGTTCCTCCGCCGGCCCACGCGCTCTAAGCTCCCGGCATGGCCGACCCCACCGTCCCCTCGATCCAGGTGCATCCCGACCCCGCGACCGTGGCCCGGCACGCGGTCACCCGTGTCGCCGAGCTCTTGGCCCAAGCCATCGAACTCGGCGGCACCGGCTCGCTCTGTCTCGCGGGCGGGTCGACGCCCAAAGCGATGTACGAGTTGTTTGCCAAGGGCGACGTTCCGGTCGACTGGTCGAAGGTGCATGTCTTCTTCGGCGACGAGCGGACCGTGCCACCGGACCACGCCGACAGCAACTACCGCATGGCCAAGCAAGCATTCCTCGACGCGATCGACATCCCCGCGACCAACGTCCATCGCATGCGTGGCGAGGCCGATCCGGAAGAAGCAGCGGGGGAGTACGACGCCTTGCTCCGCGGCCATTTCGGCGATGACCGGGGCATGGACGTGATGCTGCTGGGCATGGGCGATGACGGGCACACCGCGAGCCTGTTTCCGCACACCACGGCGTTGGACGTGACCGACCGGTTGTGCGTTTCAAACCGAGTCGACAAGCTCGATACGACCCGGATTACATTGACGGTGCCGTTCATCAACCGCAGCGGCCAGACGCTGGTGTTGGTGACGGGCGAGAACAAGACGCAGGTCCTCGACACCGTGCTGACGGGGGAAGCCGATCCTCGCGAGCACCCGATCCTGCTGATCAATCCGCCGGCGGGTACCCTGCATTTCTCCATGGATACCGCTGCGGCGGGCATGTGAAGCAGGTCGCATCGGCTTCACCTTTGGGTTATCCGATGCTAACGTCGTTTTGTCCGGTCTGCTGGCCGGTGGACCTTTCAACCTTCGTGCATGGAAAGCATCCGGATGTCTCAAGCCCAATCGCTCGATCTCACCGCCCTGGACTCCGCAACCGACTCGGCATCGGGGGACCACAACCAACGCTCTCGCCGGCAGCAGAAGCGAGCGCGCCGGCGTGAGATGCGTGAGAACAGCACGCAGAAGATTTACGACGTCCACAGCAGTTTCTACGACGCGACCTTCGGCCGACTCGTCCGCACCCGCATCGAGCGGGCCATCGGCCGGATGAACATCGCCGCCGACGACAAGGTTCTCGACGTCGGCATCGGCACCGGGACGAGCCTGAATTACTACCCGCAGGACAAGGGGACCATCGTCGGCGTCGACCTGTCGGGTGGCATGCTCGATCAGGCGCTCAAGAAGGTGAACAAGCAGGGCCGCACCAACGCCGTCATCGGCCAGGCCAACGCGCTGCAAATGCCGTTTGCCGACGACACGTTCGACCACGTGTTCATCAGCCATGTGATCACGGTCGTGAGCGACCCGATCCAACTCGTCCGCGAGGCCCAGCGCGTGGCCAAAGAGGGCGCGAAAATCACGATCGTCAATCACTTCCAGTCAAACAACCGCTTCGTCGGCTGGGTCGAGAAAGTTCTTTGCCCGATTTGCACAAAGATCGGTTGGAAGAGCGATCTGTCACTTGCCAGCATCGTCGATGGCACCGGCATCGAGGTCGACTACCGCTACAAGCTGCGCAGCCTCGACCTGTGGGAAACCGTCGTGCTGACCAACACCAAGAGCGCTCTCACGAATCGGTCCTGACCAGATTGTTCTGGCAAGGGTCATTCGAGCTGCTTCAGCCGGCCCCGGTCTGGTTGAGGTACTCGCGGTGATCGAGGAGTTTGTCCGACTCGTCGCCATTGGTTTTGACCCTGATCATCCAGCCCGCTTCGTGGGGGTCGCTGTTGACGATCGACGGGTCACCCGCGAGTTCTTCGTTGATCTCGACGATGTCGCCGGAGACGCCGGCGATAAGGTCGCTGGTGGCCTTGACGGATTCGATTTCGCCGAAGCTCTCGCCCGCAGTGACGGCGGTGCCGACCTCGGGCAGGTCGACGAACGTGATGTCGGTTAACTCGTCGGCGGCGAACTGGGTGATGCCGATCGTGCAGACGCCGTTGTCGTCCACAAGGTGCCATTCGTGGCTGGGCAAGTACCGGCGGTCGTCAGGAATGCTCATGTTCGCAGCGTAGCCCGGTCATGCCCGTTTGTAGAATGGCAACCCGACGACCGTCGCTGGAACCTCACCGGATTTGAAGGCGGCCGCGACGACCGTGCCCGGCTCGGTGTGTGCGAGTTCGAGTTTGGCCATGGCGATGGAGCGACCGAGGGTGGGACTCATGGTGCCGCTGGTGACCGTGCCGATCGGATTGCCGTTGGCGAGGATGGGATTGCCCTGGCGGGCGATGCGTTTGCCATCGAGTTCGAGGCCGACGATCTTGTGGGTCGGTTCCGAGGCACGCAACGCGTCGGCTCCGATGAAGCCCTGCTTCAGATCACACGCCCAGCCGAGCCCTGCGGTGATCGGATCGGTGTCTTCGTCAAGCTCGTGTCCGTAAAGCGGCATCGCGGCTTCGATGCGTAGCGTGTCCCTTGCGGCGAGCCCGGCCGGCCGGAGCCATTCCTTCAACGGACCGCTCAGCCCACGCATCGCCAACGCCGACGCCTTGGCCGGTAGTGTCACCTCGACGCCGTCCTCGCCAGTGTACCCGGTTCGGCTCACGGTGAACTTCATCAGCATGTACGACACGGTTTCGAACCGAAACCGCTTCAAGCTCCGCAGGTCCAGGTCGATCGGCAGGATGTCGGCGAACTTCTCGATGACGGCCGGCCCTTGCAGCGCGAGCATCGCGGTCTTGGCGGTGCGGTCGTCGATCTTGACGTTGAGCCCGCGCGTCGTCTTGACGGTTTCGAAGTGCTCGAGCAGTTTCGCGCGGTTGCTGGCGTTGACGACGACCGGGTAGTCGTCGCGTTCCCGGCCGACGATGACATCGTCCTTGATGCCGCCGTGCTCGTTGGTGATGAAACCGTATCGGCTTTGGCCGTCGTCGAGGTTGGTCACCGGCCGGGTGAACACCGTTTCGAGAAACCGCCCGGCATCGGGGCCGCTGAACCGTAGCCGGCCCATGTGCGAAACATCGAAGATCGCGCCTTCCGAGCGGCAGGCGTTGTGTTCGTCGATAACCGACCCGTAACTCACCGGCATCGACCAGCCGGCAAACCCGACCATCTTCGCCCCCTGATCGACATGCCATCCGTGGAGCGGCGTTTGGAGCAAGGGAGCGTTTGATGGTTCTGGGTCGGCCATGCCGGACGCTAGCGGCGTCGGCGCATGTCGGCAACGCGAAGGATCAGGCGCTTCTACAAAACCGTCGCTCCCGCTTTGCGGTGAGTTTTGGTAAGTTGTTGATCGTGCGATTCGAGTCAGGGCAACACGACTTGGTGCCGGAGGGGACCGGTTTCCTTCGTGCGGTGATCGATGCGTTGCCCGCCGAAGTGTGCGTCATCGACACCGACGCCAAGATCGTCGCGGTCAACGAATCTTGGACGACGTTCGGTACCAGCAACGAGATCATCAGAGAGTATGGCGTTGGAACCAACTACTTGGCGGGGATGAAAACCACCGGCGACACCGAAGACGTCCAGATCGCACGGGATGCGTTCAACGGCGTGGAAAGCGTGCTCGCCGGCAGAGCGCCGGCGTATCGACTGGAGTACCCGTGCCACGCGCCCGATGACCAGCGGTGGTTCTTGATGACAGCCACGCCGTTGCATTTGCCGGAGATGGACGGGCCGTGCGGCGCGGTCATCACGCACCAGAACATCACCGGCCGGATTCTGACCGAACGCAAAACGCAGCGGTTGATGTCCGACCTGCAGGGCCAGGAGCGCCGGCTCGACGAGTTGCTCCGTGACGTGCCCGCCTCGGTCTGGGAGGCCGTCACCGACGCCGACGCCGAAACGATTACATGGGTTTATGGCAGTGCCCATACACGCGCCATGCTCGGCTATCCGGTAGCGGACTGGCTCAGTCAGCCCAACTTCTTTTACCAGCGGATCAAGCCCGACGAGCGCGATCGTGTCCGGCGCGAAATCGCCACGCTCATCGACGGCGAACGCAACGGCTTGCTCAACTTCACTTGGCTCACACGCGACGAACGTGAGATTCGCGTGGAGTCGGTCACCAACATCACGCCAGAGGATGGCGGCGTGTTCCGGCTGCGCTGCGTCACCACGGACGTGACACGCCGCTTGCAGGTTCAGGAGACTTTGCGGACACGCGCCAAGCTGTTGGTGACGACGGCGCGTGACCTGCGCCGGAGCAACGCCGAACTCGATCAGTTCGCTTATGTGGCGAGCCACGATCTGCGGGCACCGCTGCGGGGCATCCGGCAGTTGGCCGACTTCATCGGCGAAGACCTCGGCGAAGCGGTCGGTGACGATGTGCGAACCAAGCTCGAACTCATGCAGGAGCGGGTGAGCCGGATGGAGCGGCTGATCGACGGGCTCTTGCAGTACGGCCGGATCGGCCGCATCGTGGCGAAACCCGAGCGCATCGACGTGGAGACCGTCCTCGACGAGGTGCTCGAAATGCTCGACATCCCCGAGGCCGTGCAGATACACCGGTCGATGGGATGCGGGAAAATCCGTGCCGACAAGATGCGGCTGATGCAGGTGCTGCAAAACCTGATTTCCAACGCCATCCATCACCACGACCGACTTTCCGACGGGCCGGCCAATGTTTGGATCTCGTGCCGGGACAGCGGGGATCACTGGGCCATCGAAGTTCGCGATGACGGGCCGGGCATCGACCCGAAGTATCACGGCAAGGTGTTCGAGATGTTCCAGACCCTCAACGACGGGGCATCGCGGAAGTCGACGGGCATCGGGCTGAGCCTGGTGGCCAAGATCGCGGCGCACTTGGAAACAAAGGTATCGCTCTGCAGTGAGGGGCGTGGGGCGGCGTTCACGTTCCGTTGGCCGAAACGAATGCCACGGAAGCACGAAAGTCTGTGGTCCAAGGTGTAGTATGCCCGGCACAAGATTTGCTAACCGGCACGCTGACGCACACCGTCCCGACCCCACCATGCGAGATCGCAAACTCAATATCCTGCTCGTCGAGGACGACGAAATCGACGTGATGAACGTTCAGCGTGCGTTTCGCAAGAACAACATCACCAACCCACTCTTCATTGCCACGTCGGGAATCGAGGGCTTGGAGATATTGAGGGGCGAGGGCAGCGTTCCTCCGATGCCCGCCGAGCGACGGATCGTGCTGCTCGACCTCAACATGCCGCGGATGAATGGCATCGAGTTCCTCAAGGAGCTCCGAGCCGACGAGGAACTCAAAAACACGACCGTGATCGTCCTGACCACCAGCGACAATGAGAAGGATCGTGTCGAGGCGTACAAGTTCAACATCGCCGGCTACATCGTCAAACCCGTTACCATGCCCAGCTTCGTCGAAGCGATGGCGACGCTCAACAAGTACTGGACCGTCAGCGAACTGCCTTGATCAGGTGATGTCGTACTTCTCGATCCCCTCGGGCGCGTCGGGGTATCTGAGGTCAAGACTCTTGAGCTTACCCACGATCAGGTCGCTGATGATCAGGTCCCGATACCACTTTTGATCCGCGGGCACGGCGAACCATGATGCTTCCTTGATCGACGTTTTGCTCAACGCATCCTCGAAGGCGACCTGATAATCGTCCCAGAGTTCGCGCTCTTCGAGGTCTGAAGGGTTGAACTTCCAGTGCTTTTCCGGCCGTTGCTGACGGTCGAGCAGACGTTCCTTTTGTTCGTCCTTGGAAAGGTGCAGGTAGATTTTCACGATCGTGGTGCCTTCCGAAGCGAGCATCGACTCGAATGTCGCGATCTGCTCGTATCGGCGCTGCCAGACGGACTTCGGAACGATGTTCTTCACCCGCTCGACGAGCACCGTCTCGTAATGGCTGCGGTTGTGGATACGGATCATGCCTTTGGCCGGCATCTCCCGGTGGTGACGCCAAAGAAAGTCGTGGGCCCGTTCCAGCGGGGTGGGCACCTTGAAACTCGTCACGCGACAGCCTTGCGGGTTCACGCTGCTGAAGATCCGGCGGATCGTGCTGTCCTTGCCGCCCGCGTCCATCGCTTGAAGCAGCACCAGCAACGCATGCCGACCATCGGCATAGAGCAGTTCCTGTAACTCGGCGAGCTGTTCGAGGTTCGCTTTGGTTTGCTCTTTGGCCGCGGATTTGTCGAGCGTGGCGTCCTTGGCATCGGTCGGTAGGTCTTTGAGTTTGACGCGCGTGCCGGGCTTGATCAGCGTCTTCTTGACGAGCGGTGAATAGTCGGACATCGCCCGAGCCTAACGCAAAGCTCGCTCAATCGTGAAACGGCAGTGTCGTGACCCGTGCCGGTTGTCGGCTTCCCTCGGCCATGATCTGCAGTGGCGTGCCCGGCTCGAAGTGTGCCTTGGGCAGATTCACCAATCCGACCACCGCACGGCTGAGCACCGGGCTGAGCGTGCTGCTCGTGACGATGCCGATCTGTTTCTCGCCGGCCGCGTCGTAAACCTCGCCACCGGCGTGGGGCAGGGCATCGCCGTCCATGCGGAAGCCGACGATCTTTTTCGCCACGACCTTGCGGGCATGCATGCGGGCGACGACTTCCTGGCCGAGATAGCAGCCCTTGGTGACGCTGACCACGTCGTCGAAGTGCGGCAACTCCGCCGGCAAAGCGCCGTTGCTCAGCTCCGAGGCGTCAGTCTCGACACGCGGCAACGACGGCGGGGCGAGCATGTAGTCAATTCCCGGCAGAGCGCGTCCCGCTTCGATCCGGCAGGCGTTGAACGCCGCCCATCCGGCCGGACGGAGCTTGCGCATCTGCGGTCGATCCGGGTCGGGCGACGCCCCGACGGCGCAAAGGTGTTCCCAAACGTCGATCATCGCATCGGTCGGCACGAGCAGATGTAGCCCGTAGGGTTTGGCCAGCTCGGAGCGAAAGATGGTGATCGTGTTGCCTGCCAGACGTGGTTGGATGACTTGGCGCTTCGCCAAAAGACCGATTTCATTGTCCAACGCACTCGCAAGCACGCCGACCGCCGTCAGCCCGTGCATCTGGAAAACACGCACAGGTGCCTTTTCGATCTGCACATCGTCGGCAAACAAGTATCGATCGAGCAGATCGGCGAGCATGTCGAGCAGATGCGCGTCAGTCTCGATGAGCGTGGCGTTCACGGTTTCCAACACGTTCAGCTCGGCGACGACCCGTCCCTTGAGATTCAGCAGCAGGCTCGGCGTCCCGAAACCAGGTTCAAGTTCCTTGACGTTCGCCGTGAGCAGGTTGCCGAGGAATGCGAGCCGGTCCTTGCCGGTGATGCGGAGGACGCCGCGCTGCGGGCAATCGAGCAGGGCGGCACTGCGGTGAAAGGCGGCGTACTCAGCCTGCGGCTCGCCGAAGGTTTCGACGATCGCCGATCCCGCGTAGGGGCAAAAGTCGGCGTCGGCAGCATGGTGCAGTTGCGTCAGCGGGTCGCTCATGCCCGATCGTAGCGGGGGATCATCGGCCCCTGTCACGGAAGATCATGTAGCATGGCACCGTCGGCGATCGCGGGTACGGTTCGGAAGATCGGTTGGCACGGACGCTCTTGAACGTCCGGTAATATCATCGGTGAATCTCGCCAGCTCGCCGATCGGCAACGTTGATCCGCCAAGGACCCCTGACAGAAACAGGACAGGCACATCATGGCACCACAGCGCAAGGACGCCGCGACGGACCACAACACTCAGCCCGACGCGTCGCTGAAAACGAAATCGGAGATCGCCGCCTCGGCACGCCGGGATATCGCCGACGTGCTCCGCAACTGGGACCACGAACCGGGCACCATCAACGTCCGCAAGATCGTCGGCAATGACGGTCGCGAAAAACTCCAGATGCGGCTCGAGCTCGGCGTGCTCCAGATGGAAATCGCCGGCCGCCCCGACGGTGTCAGGCCCCACGACCGGCAGTCGCTCCTGCATCACCACGTCCATCGGCTGCGCAAGCACAAGAAGCGGTGTGGGTCGCCGTGGGGCTTCTCGCTCAACCCCGACGAATGTGCCGCCCTGCGATCGGAGGCGGCGATGTACTACCAGCGGTACCTGTCGTTTTTCGTGCTCGACGAGTTCGACGCGGTCGCGGCGTACTGCCGGCAAAACGACATCACCTGAAGGTTGCGTTTCGTGTCACGCGCGACCGCGTCGAACTCGGCGAGCACGAAAAACGACAGGTACCGCTG
>JBCDCH010000087.1 GCA_039182125.1 Planctomycetota bacterium | reverse complement strand
TTCGCCCCCGGCGAAGACATGGCGACCTACTCGCTGGCGGCCGTCGATGATGGTGACGCCGAGATTGTGGAAAATCTCGTTGCACGGGTGGACACGACGGTCGAGACTAACGTTCTGATTGACAGAGGGGATATTGACGTAACGGTGGACGACGCTGTGTTTGCCGATTTGCCTGATTCTCCAGATTCCCCCTTGGTCGATCCATACGAAACTTTGGGTGATGGTCCGGATGATACAATAGGTGAGGATGGCATTGATTTGGGGCCAAACGCGGCTGCACGAGATCGCTGGCGACCACACGCGTGGACTGAGTTTCGGGGCGATCCTGGTTTACTTGAGAATCTTGGAAATGGGCAACATCGGCTCAATCTGCCATATGGTTGGAAGCTTTGGTTTCTAGACGGGAATAGTCTAGGACACCTGAACATCCCGAGGGGATCTGATATCGAGGTAGTTGTCTTTGTGGATTTGGACGGAACCGTCAAGGCTCATGTAACTTCTGTTTGGACTATGCCAGGATTTCCAGTATCAGAGCACTTCATCGACATCTAAACTACTCTGCCATGCCGCATCGTCGCGGCATCTGGCGTCTCGTTCTGGTCACTGCCGGAGTTCTGGCAGCGGCTGGTGGGGTGTTTCTAGCTTATATGATTGCATTGGCCAATCATGATTGGCTTATGCTGCGTGCTGGTGACTCGGATGTGGTGCTTTCTGGTGAAGTTACGCCAGAGACTTCGCAAAGCATCTCGCGATTGACTGATTGGAGTATTCGTGATGGGGACTTGTCGGTCCAGCTTGTTAACTCTAAAGGGCATGATTGCCGTGTGTATGTGCGGTGGGCTGGTGGGGTTGGGTGGCTTTACCACTCCGAGCTAGTCCAGAAGAATCTCCTGAGTGTGGAGCCGGATCGGTTTCTTAACTCCGCTCGCCGGCCGTTAGAGTCTGGGCAGTCAAATCTGTCTGACGATATGGGCCATGTTTTTTGGTCGAAAGACGGCGTTTTGCAGTGGCATCGGAATGGCGAATGGGTGGTTGTGTCAGCTACTAATGGTACTCGTTACGAAGACTTTATTGTCACTATTCGCGGCACCGATAGAGTTGAGTTGATATTGGTCGAAGGGGCCAAGAAGACAAATGGGCGGTACGATGTGTCTGATATTGATCAAATTGTGTCACAGCGAGTCTATTAGTCGTTGGGCGAGAAAAAGGTGTGGCGAGAAAAAGGTGTAAGGGTCCTTTTCGCTGGGGCGGAAACGGGGTCGGGAGTCGTTGATTGATGTCACGGTAGCCTTTCGCGATCCGGGTCATGAGCCGAATACGCCTTGGGAATGATCCGCGCACCGGTGTTCGCCGGTGGCCAAGGCGCGGTGACGGCGCTTGTCGCGTAGTTTGCCCGGGATGTGCTCGACGTGTGAGCGTCGGCCCGAGCCGTTTCATTTCGATTGTCGTTGGATCAATTCTCGTTGCTGCGTCGGATGCACTGCGGTTCAAAGTGGTTACGCTGCGAGCATGCTCAAATCCAAGAAGATGCTCCGTGCGGTGTTGTTGGCCGGTTCGGCGATGTTGTTGACCGTGCCCGGCGTGTCCGCCGAGCCCGCACCGGCGACCGAGCCTGTGGCGCTGACGATACAAACCAGCGCGCCGCATCGACTGGCGGTCGGTGTGCCGGAAGGCTGGACCGTCGACCCCGCCGATCCGAATCAGCTTTTCCTCTACGCCCCGCTCGATGGGCCCGAGGACGACTTTTCGGAGAACATGAACTTTCTTCGCATCGACGTGCCGGCCGAGCAGGGTCAGGTCACGATCCCGATGCTCCGCCAAGGCGCACTCACCGGTCAGCAGCAACTCGCCCAGCAGTTCGACGGGTTTGAAACCACGCCCGTCGAGGATGTCGCCATTGCCGGCCGGCCGGGTTTGGTGATGACGTACAAGATGTCGGTCGACGGGATCGAGATGACGGGGCGGCAGTGGTACTTGCTGACCGGGCCTCAATCGGCGGTGATCGCGACGGTTACGACCCGGCGTGCCACGTTCGATCGTTATGCGGGTCTGGCCGGGCGGGTCATGGAGTCGGTCCAACTTGCCGAGGAAGCCGTGAACCAGCCGGCCGACCCTCTGGCGGGCAACGCACCCGCCGCGGGCAACGCACCGGTTCCCGCTGGCCCGGTGACCCACGACAGCCCCAGGTACGGTCTTTCCGTCGACCTTGTCAATGCCTGGCGGGTCGACGAGTCGAACCCGACGCAACTGACGATCTTCGCCCCGCAGGAGGGTGGCCCCGATAACTTCGGCGAAAACCTTGGCATTCGTCAGGTTCCCAAGCCCGTCGCCGAAGGCCCGATCACGATCGACGAGATGCGGCCGATCATGGACGCAAGCGTCGCCCAGCTTGGAGCCCAGTATCCCGGCCTCCAAGCCACCGAGCCCGCCGCCGGGCAGACTGCCGGGGCGGCGTCGTTGATGATGGACGTCGAGTTCGAGACGCAGGGCGTTTCGCTTAAAGTTCGCCAGTGGTACATCCTGCTCGACCCGCAGGTCGCGGTGGTCGCGACCTATACGTCGGCCGCGGACAAGTTCGACGCGACGGTCCCCGACGCTCAGGCGATCGTCGATTCGGTCCGCTTGCTCCGATAGAACGGTCGGCGCGTGGATCGACCCACGGGTCCATTTGTTAGGCTTCTTCACGTTGTCGGCAGGGTGGGACGCTGGCTATTGGAACCAACCGTGCCGTTTGGCGTGCAATGTCGGGAGGTGTATGACCGATACGCCAAACATGTCTGCCCATAGTGCTGTTGCAGCCATCCCGACGGCCGAGCGCGCGCCGGAAGTTCGGTCGTCTGAGGGGTCCGTCACGGTCGATCGGCCGAAGCCCACGCCCCAGCCTGTTTCGGACGTCCGATATGCGGGTGCGGCATCCACGCCAGCCGCGCCGTTGCAGGACGAGCCGGCGTTCATCGTCGGCGCGGAACGATCGGGCACGACGCTGCTGCGATTGATGCTCGGCGGCCATGAGAAGCTTTCGGTCTTGTCGGAGTTCGAGTACGTCGTAGATCCGTTGACCGAGCCGCACATGTTCCGCACGGCCCGGCAGATTCAGCAGAGCGTCGGTCAGCCACTGCCGTCGGCGGACGTGCTTCGTGATGCGGTTGCCAAGGACTGGATTTTCGCCAGCCACGGCTTCACCTGCGATCCGCATCTCGATTATCGCAACCTCGCCAATAGCTTCCTGCATCAGGCGAAGATGCGTGCCGACAACCAAGACGGCCAGATCCTGGCCATGGTGCATCGCTGCATCGACCAACTGCCCCGGCTCTGGCCGTGGGCGCGGTACATCCACATCGTCCGCGATCCCCGCGACGTCGCCCGTAGCTGCATCGGCATGGGTTGGTCGGGAAACGTCTACCACGGCGTCACCCGCTGGATTCACGTCGAACGTCAGTGGGCCGAGCTTCGTGCCGCGCTGCCGATCGGCCGGTTCATGGAAGTCCGCCAGGAAGAACTCATCCTGAACCCGCGCAAGACGCTCGAACGCATCTGCGAGTTCCTCGGCGTCGAGTGGAGTGACGGGCTGCTCAGTTACCAGAACACGACGACCTACGACGCGCCGGACCCCCGGCTCGTCGAGCAGTGGCGTCGCAAGCTCACCGCGAAGGAGATCGGGCTTGTCGAGGGCAGGGTCGGATCGTTACTCCCTGCACGCGGCTATCAGCCCAGCGGCCACCCGCCGATCAAGCCCGGCCCGTTCCAACGTTTGGCCCTGCGGCTCAACGACAGGCGTGGTCGTATAGCCTTCCGCTGGAAGAGCCTCGGCCTGCCCCTCTGGGCCACCGACGTGATCAGCCGCAAGTTCAAACTCACCGGCTTGCAAAGGCACATCGAGCCCAAACTGCTCGAAGCCCGCAATCGGCTTTTGAAATAGCGAGTCGACCTTGGCCGTCGCCGCCGAGGAACAGGAGTGCGTCAAACTGCCGCACCCAAGCAGTTCAATTCAATCGTCAACGTTGCGATCGGGGTAGGCGGACCTATCCTGACCGGTACGCGTGGGGCACCTCGCGACGGAACTTGGGGGCCTGGTGTGGACCCGCCCGTCGCACCGCGCGGCCGTCGCTCGCTCTTGGGTGAGCCGACGGGCTGACGTGAAGCTGACCGTTGTGCCGATAATTCTCGGTCGGTCGGAGTTTCAGCCCCGCACTTGCCAACCCTGCCATGACGATCGCTTCCGCCACGTCGAAGACCAAGAGCGCCGTTGTTTCACGCTCGATCCCGCCGAGCGGCGGTACCACCATGCCCGCCGACGACGGACAGGCCAGCGTCCCGCTCCCGAAGACCGACCCCCGTTTCCTCCAGGAACAGGGCGTCAACGTCTTTACCGGCAACGAGCTTCTGATCAAGGGCTGCCTCGAGACGCCGGGCGGTGTGCATCTGCTGGGCGGGTATCCGGGCTCGCCGGTGGCGGGCTTCTTTGATGCGGCCCAGTCGATCGGGCCGCTGCTCAAGCACAAGGGCATTCGCGCGTTTCAGTCGGCCAACGAAGCGTTGTCGGTCGCGTCGCTCAACGGCTCCCAGATGGCCGCTTGCCGAGGGATCGTGGCGATGAAGTCCGTCGGCGTTCACGTCGCATCGGATGCGATGGCCTTGGGCAACCTCGGCGGACCGCACCCCGAAGGCGGGGCGATCGTGATCTGCGGCGACGACCCGTGGTGCGACTCGACGCAGGTGCCGGCCGACAGCCGGTTCCTGTGTGAGCACTTGCGCATGGCGATCGTCGAGCCGGGCAGCGGGCAGGAACTCAAGGACTGGATCGCGCTGAGCTTCGAACTGTCGCGTGCCGCTGGGCTGTACGTCGGCTACGTCGTCACCACCAACCAAGTCGACGGCGGTGGCAGCGTCGACGTCAAGCCGAACCATTGGCCGGCCGTCAACACCAACCAGCGCATGGCGCTGGAGAGTCAGAAGATCGACCTCGACCGCGTCCTGCTCCCGCCGCGCACGTGGCAGCAGGAACTGACCATGCCCGAACGGCACGAGCGCGCCTGCAAGGTCGCCCGCGAACTCGGCCTCAACAAGATCATCCCCGCCAAGGCCGCCGGCCATGCCCCGATCGGCTTCGTCACGACGGGCATGTCCGACACCTACCTTCGCCACGTCCTGCGCGACCTCGGGCTCACCGGGCGCTTCCCCGTGCTGCACCTTGGCATGTGCTACCCGGCCGACGCAAAGCTACTTGCGGAGTTCGGCCAGCAGTGCGAGCACATGGTC
Organism: Planctomycetota bacterium; assembly: GCA_039182125.1. Taxonomy (NCBI): domain Bacteria; kingdom Pseudomonadati; phylum Planctomycetota; species Planctomycetota bacterium. The sequence continues at coordinate 11,322 of JBCDCH010000087.1, read as the reverse complement.
GTGCTCGAAGAGCGGCGCAGTTTTGTCGAAAAGAATTTGCGTGACGCCGTGCAGCGTGAACTGCCGACGGAGCAGGCGGTCGACCTCACGCGTCGGCTCTTCGGCAAGAAGTTCCCGGGCAACAAGGCCGGCATCCCCGAGACGCGTGGGCTCAACCCGTCGTTGCTGCTGCAGCTACTCGCTCCGATGCTCAAGGAAGCGGCGCCCGATGCCATGGAGAAGATCGAGGCCAAGCTCGCGATCATGCGCGAGGTGAGCCGACGCAAGCTCGAAGTTCTTGGCGCCGCAACCGCAGCAGTGACGACCAACGAGAAGATCGACGCCGAGCCGAAGCTGCCGGCCCGCACGCCAACGTTCTGCCCCGGCTGCCCGCACCGCGACTCGTCGGCGCTTCTGCTCGAAGTCCGTAAGCTGCTCTCCGACGCCGACTACATGCGCCGTAATCACAAGCGCGGCCCGATCGACCTCATCGCCCACGGCGACACCGGCTGCTACACCATGCTCATGTTCCCGCCCACGGAACAGCTCATGCACAACTACAGCGGCATGGGTCTGGGCGGCGGCACCGGCAGCGGCATCGACGCGTTCCTTGATCCCGAGAAGAACAAGCAGATCGTCTTCATGGGCGACGGTACGTTCTTCCACTCCGGCCAGGTAGCCATCGCCAACGCCGTCGCCGCCCGGCAGGACCTGACCTTCATCATCCTGCAGAACGGCACCACCGCGATGACCGGCCACCAAGGCCACGCCGCGACCGAGAACGACCTGCTTGGCGACCCGTTCCCGATGCAGGAGATCGAGAACATCGTCCGCGGCGTGCAAGGGGCAACTGTTTTCCGTGCCGACCCGGCCGACCGTGAGCTCTGGAAGACCAAGCTCGAGCAGACCATCCTCGCCGACGGCGTGAAGGTGCTCATCGCCGACAAGGAGTGCGGCATCACCCTGCACCGCCGCAAGAAGCGCGAGGAGCAGAAGACCGCCGAGAAGTTCGGCTTCGTGCCGACCAAGACGCACATGAACATCACGCCCGAGGTGTGCGAGCACTGCCTCGAATGCACCAAGGCGACCGCGTGCCCCGGGCTCAAGCCGGTCGATACCGACTACGGCCGCAAGATCGACACGGACCTGACCTGGTGCGTGAACGACGGCGCGTGTGAGCGTGTGCGGGTGACCAACGAGATCGCCGAGAGCGTCAAGCCGTGCCCGAGCTTCGAGGAAGTGAAGATCATCCGCGGCGGCAAGGCCAAGAAGCTCGAGTTCGACGTGACCAACCTGCCGGACCCGACGCCGCGCCTCGGCAACGACGAGGACTGGCGCTGCCACCTCACGGGCGTCGGCGGCATGGGCGTGGGCACCGTCGCGGCGGTACTCGTGACGGCGGGGCACTTCGCCGGTCGACGTGTCGTGTTCAACGAGAAGAAAGGCCTGGCCATCCGCAACGGCGGCGTCTTCGCGCAGCTCTGTTGGCTGGGCCGATCCAACGACACCTTCGATCCCGCGACCGCGCCGACCGGGCTCATCCCCTACGGCCACGCGGACTTGCTCCTGGGCATCGACATCCTCGAAGCCGCCCGCGCCACCGACCCGCGCGAGAGCTACCGCATCGCCCACAAGCAGCGGACCGCCGCCGTGCTCAACACGCACAAGCAGGCGACCGTCTCGGGCCTGCTCGGTCAGGAAGACTTCGATCCCGACGAACTCGCCGGCCGGATCAGCGAACGCTGCGACGCCTCCCGCGCCTACGCCCGCAACCTTTCCGACCTCTGCCAGACGCACCTGGGCAGTTCGCAGTACGTGAACGTCCTCGCGGTGGGCGTGGCGTTCCAGCGGGGCGAGATCCCGACGACCGCCGACGTCTTGGAGAAAGCCATCGGCACCTTCGGCAAGCGCGACCGTGAGCGAAACCTGCTCGCCTTCCGCATGGGCCGACGCCTCGCGCTCGACCCCGGCTTCCTCGCCGAGGAGCCCGCCAAGACCTGGGAAAACCTGCTCCGCGAGAAGCTCGACCTGCTGAACCGCACCGGTCGCAAGAAGACCGCCGGCGTCTTCGAAACGCTCTGCGGCCATGCCGTGAAAGTCATGCCCAACCTCTCCGACGAGGGCATGTACGACCTGCTGATCCGCGTGTACGACACGCTGAGCTGGGGCGGGCCGCAGTACGCCAAGCGTTACCTCGACGCGGTGCGCGGCGTGTACCGGCGTGATAGTGCCGACCAGAAGTATGAAGCCGCCCATGCCGCGGTCTGGTCGGTCGCGAAGGTGATGCTGATCAAGGACGAGCCGTGGGTCGCCCACCTGCTGAGCCGGCCGGAGAAGTACGAGCGTGACAAGAAGAAGTACGCCATCGACGAGGCCAACGGCGACCGCATCGAGTACACGCACCACAACTCCCCCGAGGTGCCGATTGGCCCGTGGAAGCTTCGGCTCAACTTCAAGACCAAGCCGTGGATGCTCAAGCTCGCGGCCAAGGGTCGCCTGGTCCGCAAGCTCCCCGGCTGGCACGGCCGCGAGACCGGCTTCCGCGACTTCTTCCTACGCCAACTCCCCAAGCTCGACCTCACCACCACCGAGGGCTACGACCGCGCGTTGCACGTCCTGCGCGCCCCCCAGGAAGTCACCGGCTACCGCGAAATCCGCTACCCCAAACAAGAACGCGCCCGCCGCGAGATCGAACGTCTGGTCTCCGCGTAGGGCAGGCACGGCCTGCCACGTTCGAGCTATGTCGCGCCGCTGTTCGCTTCTCCGGTATCGCCGCTGAGCCTCGGCCAATCGATTGCCGTACGCGATCCCGATGAATGTGTCGCCGCCGCGGTCGTCGTGGTACGAGCCGACCGTGCCCCAATCGAAGGACCACTCCAACGCCGGACCGACGCCGTTCGGATCGGAGCTGCCAACACGCTTCGCACGGGCCAACCCATCAAACCAACCGCGGCAGAGTTCGTCATGGCACGCCTTGGCCGCTGACTCAATCTCAAGCGAGTACGACTCCCAGCCTTTTGCCTCGGGCGGGTAGTGGCTGACCGTCACATGCACCCGCAGGAGCAAGGCTTCGTGGAAGCTCAAACGCGCAAGAACAGGCCGACCGTCGTGCGTTCCTGCGTTGCGAAGATCGTAGTGCATGAACGGACGCGTGCCCGCATCCCATTCCCTCGCATCGCGCAGTGCCGGGCTCGACGCGAGCAGTGGCGGTGTCAATACCGCGCCGATCACACCGCCGTTGGGCAGTTCGATCCGCCCGTCAGTCGCAGATACGTGAAGCTCAGCCACGCGTTGAGTCTACCCGATGATCGCGGCAATTCGCACCGTCTGGCAGTGCAGCGCCGCGGTCATCCCCGGGACGCGGGAGTAGCCGCCGCCGTACAACACGCAGACGGGCAGGCCGGCGTCGCGGAGGGTGCCGATGGTGTGGCGGTCGCGTTCGGCCATCTCGGCCGTGGTCAAGCGCATCTGGCCGAAGCGGTCTTCCTCGTGCGGGTCGGCGCCGCTGACGTAAAACGCCAGGTCGGCATCGGCGCGGCGGATGGCTTCGGGCAGGGCGGTGCGGAGTTCGCTGAGGTAGCGCGGGCCGTCGACGAAGCGTGGCAGGCCGATGTCGATGTCGCCGGGAACTTTCGTCGACGGGTAGTTGCGGCCGACGTGCATGTTGAACGTGAACGTCGCGGGGTCTTCGGCGAAGAGCGCGTTGGTGCCGTTGCCCTGGTGGGCGTCGAGGTCGACGACGATGACGCGCAGCCAGGGCTCGTCGTTGCGCAGGGCGCGGATGGCGATGGCGACGTCGTTGAAGACGCAGAAGCCCTCGCCGCGGTCGGCGAAGGCGTGATGCGTGCCGCCGGCGAGGTTGGCGGCGATGCCGTTGGTGAGCGCGGCCTGCGCCGCGGCGAGTGTCCCGGCTGCCGCCGCGTGGCTGCGTAGCGAAAGTCCGTTGCCTGTCGGCAGTCCGAGCTTGCGTGCAGTCTGTTCATCGAGCGTCGCATCACGGATCGCGTCGACGTACTCGGCTGTGTGCACACGCAGCAGGTCGGTCCGCGCGATCATCCCGGGGTCTTCGGCTCGTGCGATCGTGCCGTCAGCGACCAGCCAGGCCGCCGACTGCGGGAACTTTTGCATCGGGAACACATGCCCGGCCGGCAGGGGGGTGTAGTAGTGAACGCTGGAAAACGCACGCATCCGATCAAGAGGATAGAGCAAGTAGAAAGCCCACGGCTTCAGCCGTGGGTCGGTCGACGGCGACGCGGACCCACGCCTGAAGGCGTGGGCTTTCCACACGCCGGAAGGCTGAGCGCTTTCTACGACGACGCCGGCACGGTTGTTTCGTCGGCGGCAGTGGGGCGGTCGCTGCGGATGAACTCCAACTCGGGGGCCGGGTCTTGCTCGACGGTGGTTTCGGTATCGGGTTGAGCGGCTTCGGCCGGCCCCTCGGCTTCCGCGGTGACGGGGAACGCGGCATGCACGGTCTCGACCAGCGTCTTGCCGTTGTCGCGCCAGTGCTTGCGGAACTTCTCCAGGTGGCGCTCGCTGAGTGTGAGCAGGGCCTTGCCCATGTCGAGGATGTTGCGGGCCAGCTCCGACTCATGCAGCACGAGTTCCGCGTCGATCGCCTCGCGCACCGCACGGTCGGCGAGGATGACGAAGTCGTGCCAAAGCCCGAGGTCGTCCTGCATCGCTTTGAACTGCCGGGCGACGGTCTTGGGCAGATGCACGCCGGCGGAGTCGGCGATCTCCAGCGTGTAACGCAGCGCCTTGCCGGCGATGCGCAGCTCGTGGACGTCGAGCTTCGGCCCATCGGGATTCGGCTCGGTCACCCCCGCGCACTCATCGGCCTGACGCGCGAACTCGTGCAGCTGGTCATGGACGTTGCTCGAAAGCGTCGCCCACACCGCGTCGGCCAGGCCGAGCACCTGTTGCCGCACGACCCACCAGCCGCCGAAGGTTTCGAGCAGTGCGTCGGGGTCGGGGCCTTTATGCAGGCCCTTGCGAACCTTCGGGCGTTGGGCTTCGAGCTTCTCGCGGAGGAACGTGATCGACGGGGCGAAGCGGCGGCGCTGGGCCGCGGGCAGGTCGCCGAGGTGGCCGATCATCACGTCGAGGTCGCGGACCGGGCCGAGCCGACGGCGGAGCTTCTTGCCGGTGACCAGCAGCTTCTTCGCCTTGGCATCGGGCAGCAGCGGTTCGAGCATGCCCAGGCCGCTCTTGAGCCGACGCGTCGCCACTCGGCTGCGGTGGACGGCTTTCTCGTTCTCCTTGTCGATCGCCGCGGGCATCTGGTCGCGCAGCGTCTCCATCTGCTCGTCGAGATACGCCAGCACCCCGGCGGTATATCGTTTGTTGACTTTGGTGGCTTCCTTACCAGTGGGTCGCATGGGCGGATGCTAGCATCGTGTTAACGCCCGATTGTTAAGGTGATCGGACAGAGGAGACCTGGCGTGAGTGATCTGAAGCGAACGGAACTGAAAGTCGGCGACGAGCGGGCGGTGTTGGTGCAGGTGACGCTGCCGGATTCGACGGCCGACCCGCGCGACCCGATGGGCGAAATTTCCTCGCTGGCCAAGACCGCCGGCGCGGTCGAGGCCGCGCGCGTCACCCAGAACCGCGACACCCCGCACCCCGGCCTCTACGTCGGCACCGGCAAGGCCAAGGAGATCGCCCGCGCTGCCAAGAAGCACAAGGCCAACCTCGTCATCTTCGACAACGACCTGTCCCCCGCGCAGATCGGCGGCCTCGAAACGCTTATCAACCGCGAGCTCAAATCGCCGCGCTTGAAGGGCGTGAAGATCATCGACCGCTCCGAGCTGATCCTCGACATCTTCGCCGCCCGCGCCACCACGCACGAGGCCAAGCTGCAAGTCGAGCTCGCGCAAATGGAATATACCTACCCCCGGCTCACCCGCATGTGGGGCCACCTCGAACGCATCGCCGCCGGCGGTGCGATTGGCATCGGCACGCGCGGCCCCGGCGAACAACAGCTCGAAATCGACCGCCGACTCGTCCGCAAACGCATCGGCGACCTCAAGGCGAAGATCGCCAAAGTCCAAGCCCGAAAGTCCCGCGAAGTCGAGAAGCGCAACAACGTTCACTTCACCGTCTGTGTCGTCGGCTACACCAACGCCGGAAAGAGCACGCTGTTCAACACCGTCACCGACGCCAGCACCTACGCGGACGACAAGCTGTTTGCCACGCTCGACACCAAGACCCGCGCCTGGCACATCACGCGCAATGACCAGGTGCTGCTGAGCGACACCGTCGGCTTCGTCCGCGACCTGCCGCACGATCTGGTCGCGTCGTTCAAGGCGACGCTCGAGGAAGCCGTGCATGCGGACTTGCTGTTGCACGTCATCGACGTCGGCCACCCGCATGCCGAGACGCACTACGAATCGGTGTTGCAGGTGCTCGAAGAGATCGGTGCCGACGACAAGCCGCAGTTGCTTTTGCTCAACAAGGTCGACACGACCGAGGGTGAACAGCAGATGCCGTACTGGCGTGCGCTGCACCCCGAGGCGTTGCCGATCAGTGCCAAGACCGGCACCGGCATCGAGGCCGTCCGCCACGCCGTCGAAGAAGCCGTCCGCGGCGAGCAGGCCGACGTGACGCTTTTGGTCGACGCCACCAACGGCGAACTGCTGGCCTTCCTCGAAGCCAACAGCCAGGTCCACCACCGCGAAGTCGTCGACGACGAAAAGATCCGCGTCAACACGATCATGGGCAAACGGCTGCTGACGAGCCTGCGGCGTAACGAAGACGCGGAGATCATCAACGTGCAAGACGCGCTTGTGGGGGCGTGAGGTCAAATGAGTCATCGACCAAATCTAGGTATATGGGGGGGTGCGTTTTGGAGCAAGATGTAGCGGGCATTTTCAAGCTGATCGGAACACAGATATGGCGCGCGAGCCTTGTCTTGCTACCAGGTTGGCATGCCTTTGCATTGATTGTTGGCAGCCTTGGCCTTGTTCACGGTGATTCGATAGGGCAGATCTTGCTCCCGCTCGCAGCCGGCTGGACGAATTGGACAAGAGAGCTGTGGGAGATTGGCTTTGAGGTCATCCACTACAAAACGGCTGATGCACTGACAGGGCTTGTGGTGTTTGCTCCGCTATTTGGAATTTGCTTTACCCGAATGTGGGGGAGTCGTTCGGAAGAATCATTCTTGCCCGTAAGTAGTGAGTCCCTAGCGATTGTCCTTGTTTCATTTGTCAGCGTTCACGTCAACTTCGCGTTGATCGGTTGGCAAGGCGTACGTGAATCAGTAGTCCCTGTTTGGGCGTTTTTTGTTCTTGTGATTGTTGTCGCGTTTGTTTTGAGAAGTGTAGGAAGGCGACAGGTAAGCAGATCGTACTGGCTTTGGAACTGGTTTTACCTTCCGTTCGCAGGATCGTGCTTTTATGTGTGTGTGGGGAAACCCCACATGGTTCCGTTTGTTTGGTTTTCCGTGTCCATTTGGACAATGCTGATGTTTATGCCTCGCACTGCCATGTTGCCGTCGAACTGGGCCATTTTTCTCTTGTTGCTTTGCCTGGCCGCTTCGAAGATCGGTGCGTAAACCTGGACGGGGTTCGCTAGTCAATACACTGAGTGAATCACAAGCTGCCGGTCCATGAAGTTGTTACCCCGCCTTCGCCATCGCCTCGACCGCGATCGCGGGTTCGTCGGTGGCGGGGAGCAGGATGCTCACACGCGTCCCCTGATCCGGGCGGCTTTCGATTTTGAGCCAGCCGCCGATGGCGTCGACTCGGCGTAGGGCTTTGGCCAGGCCCATGCCGCGGCGGCGGCCGGCCGGCTTGGCGCTGAAGAACGGGTCGCAGGCGTGTTGCTTGACCTGCTCGCTCATGCCGCTGCCGTTGTCGGCGATGGCGAGGATGACCCGTTCACTCGCGGCGTCGTGGCTGGCGGTGACGGTGACGGTCCCGCCGTCGGGCGTGTGTTGCAGGGCGTTCGCCAAGACCTCGGCCACCGCGTCGGCGATGTGGTGCGGGTCGACGTTGACCGCCGGCACTTCGCCGAGTGCGGTGTCGACGGTGCGCTTTTGCCAGAGCCCCGCTTCGATGAGCGGCTGTGTCGCGGCGAAGGCAAGCTTGAGCAGATCGCCGACGCTCGTCGCCTGCCGCGTCGCCTTGGGCGGCTGGGCGAACTCCATCAGCTGGCTGATCATCTCCGACAGCTTCTGGCTCTGCTCGAAGATGAGCTTGGCCTTGACGGCGTTGTTCGGGTCGCGGGTCTTGAGCTGTTGGAAGAGCAGCTGGCTGCGGCCGGAGATGACCATCAGCGGGTTGTTCATCTCATGCGCCGCACCGGCGGCGACCTGGCCCAGGGCCATGAGCGTCTTGGCACGCAGCGCGTCATCCTGCGCGTTCTGCAAACGACGGGCGGTCTCGGCGAGTTGTTCGGAGGCGTCGCGGGCTTCGTCGCGGACCTGGGCCATGCGCAGGGCGATGGCGAAGGTCTGTGCGAGGCCGCGCACTTCGTCGGAGAGTGCCGCGAGCCGGTCGGCTTCGTCGTCGCCCGCGCCCCAGACCAAGCCGCCCACGACCTGACCCTCGGCGACCAGCGGTACCCACCACCGCCCCGGCCCGCCGAGCCGCGGACTCACGGGCGCGAGCGCCCACTCAAGTTCGTCACCGACCGACAAGATCGGCGGGGCCCCTTGCTTCAAGTCTTCATCGGGCAGCGCGGGGTACGGCGACTCGTCGCCGGCGGGGACGTGCAGCGTGTTGGTTTGTAGCGTGTCGCCGGCGCGGTCGAGCAGCAGCACGTCGCCGGTCGAGTAGCCGGGGCAGACGGTGAACGCCGCTGCGGTGTCGCAGCCGATCAGTTGCGACGCGGCGGCACCGATCGCCTTGAGCACGGTGTGTCGCGGGGCGTCGGGGATGAGCTTGTCGTTGAACGCGGCAAGGGCTTCAAAGTACGTCGTGCGGGCCGAGAGTTTCTGGTTGCGTGACGCGAGCTGGTCCGAGACATGGCCGAGCTCGTCGTTGGCGCGGAGCAGGGCACGTTGGTAGAGGTCGCCGTCGGTGTTGTCGTCGATGCCCAGGGCGGCGGCGCGGTCGCCGATGACTTCGAGCAGTTCCAGGGCGAGCGCGTCGGCGTCGGCCTCGGGGATGTGGGCCGCCGCGAGCAGGGCGCGGCGCTTGGTCGTGAAGTCGTGGTTGCCCGAGTAGCCCAGGTGCTGATCGCGGACGATGCGGTCGGCGAGGGTGATCAGGCGGATTAGCGGGGCGTGGTCGGTCTGATCGTCGAGGACCTTGAGGTCGCCGGTGGCATCGTTGTTGTGCAGCCAGGCCGCGTCTCGGACGGCGGCGGGCATTTGCCAGTGCTCGGCCAGGCGTTTGCCGAGGTCGTGGTGATCGAGGCCGAGGATTTTGTGCTCGATCTCGGCGATGTCGGTGCGTGCCAACTCGGTCGCCTCGATGACGCGTTGGTACGCCTTGGGCAGGAGCTTTTCGAGGGCGAGCTTGCCGAGGTCGTGCAGTGCGCCGGCGAGGAACGCGTCGGCGGTGTCAATGTCGGGGAGTTTCTCCGCGAGCTTCTCGGCGGCGCAGGCGACCGCGAGGCTGTGTTGCCAGAGGGTCTTGGCGGTGTCGGAGTTGCCGAGGTTGCCGACGACGGCGGCGGTGAGCGTGGCGGCACGGACCGCGGCGAAGCCGCGTCGCACCATGGCGTCGTTGATGTCGGTGCAGCCCAGCAGGGCGGCGGCGCGGTCAGCCAGTTCGGGGTCTGCGGTGATCGCCGCAATGACGCCGTCGTTGCCGTCCGATGCCCCGAGCACCGATCGCGCAGCATCCGGCAGCGCCGGCAAGCGCTCCAACTGCTGAATGATCTTCTCTACCCGTTCGGACATCGTGTCGCTCAGTTATCGGAATCGGCAAACAAGGGCCTAGACGCCCAACATGTCTCCCACGCGGCCGATCAGCTGCTCGATGTTGAACGGCTTCTTCACGAACTCGTCCGCACCGCTGGCGAGCAGGTCGTCGATTTCGTCCTGGTTGACCACGCCGGAGACGATGACGACCTTGACGTTGTTGAACTCGGGCTTCTCGCGCATGAGTCGGCAGACGATGTTGCCGTTGATGTCGGGGAGCATGTAGTCGAGGATGACCAGGTCGGGCTTGAACTCGTTGGTGAGCAGGCCGGCCTCGTAGCCGGTGCCGGCGGTGCGGACCTCGAAGCGGCCGTCGCGTTCCAGCACGTCGACGAAAAGCTCCACGATTTCGGGATCGTCGTCGACGACGAGGATGCGCTGCTTGCCGGACTCGAGCGCGTCGGGTGGGATGCCGTTGTCGCGCATGAACTGGACGAGGGCTTCGCGGGGGATGCGACGGAAGCGGCTGCCGGGGACGCGGAATCCCTTGAGGCGTCCGGAGTCGAAGCATCGAATGATGGTTTGTTGGGAGACCTTGCAGATCTCGGCGGCCTCGCCGGTGGTGAACACGCTCTTCATGCGACTGTCCTGACAATCCTTCATGTCCGATAAGCGGGGTTGGCCTTCCATGGGGCACGACCGTTGGGGCTTATCCAGTTTCTCTGTTTTAACATCGACCCGCGGGACTTGAATCTTGATTCGATGCGGAAATGGCGACGCAGGTCCGCCAGTTTACCCAGATGCCCATCTCGTGCCAGTCCCGATCTTCCGTTGCTGATCGCGGCCTACGCTGCGCCATGAGCGTCGAGAACGATGGCGAATTGCTGCGGCCGATCAAGCGGGCCCTGTTGAGCGTGTCCGATAAGACCGGGTTGGTCGAGTTCGCCAAGGCGCTGCACGAGGAGTTCGGCGTCGAGCTGCTCAGTACCGGCGGGACTGCCAGAACACTCCGCGAGGCGGGGCTGCCGGTGACGGACGTGAGCGAGGTGACGGGGTTCCCCGAGATCATGGCCGGGCGGGTCAAGACGCTGCACCCCAAGATCCACGGGGGCATCCTCGCCCGCCGCGGCACCGACGACGCCGTCATGGCCGAGCACGGGATCGCGGGGATCGATTTGGTGGTGGTGAACCTGTATCCGTTCGAGCAGACGGTGGCGAAGCCGGACGTGACGTACGAGGAAGCGGTCGAGAACATCGACATCGGCGGCCCGGCGATGGTGCGCGCGGCGGCGAAGAACCACCGGGATGTGGCGGTGGTGGTTGGGGAACGCTGGTATGAAGTTGTCTTGGGCTGCATGCGAGACAATGACGGTGCGACCAACTTCGCGCTACGTCAGATGCTCTCGGTGGCCGCATTTACGGCGACCAGCGTCTATGACCGCGCGATCATGAAGTACCTCCACGAAACGCACAACGAGATCGCGAAGAGCGTGAAAAACGGTGTTTGAGCGGCGACCAACGGGAGCTTCGGG